>JBGAJL010000041.1:0-34128 GCA_044224935.1 Flavitalea sp. | reverse complement strand
GTATAGGTAAGATTAATATTTCTTATCCTCAGATAATCGGTTGACTGCACTTCCCAGGAAGATACGGCGCCAACATCATTATATCCGGCCCGGGGTACCTTTCCATTTCCGGGCTCCGCTTCAGAAATATAGCGGCCATAATAGAAATAGGTGTCCATGTTGGTATTGTTGGTGTGAAGGCTCATGATCTGGTAAACGAAGTCGAGGATCTTCGCACCCTGTTGTCCCTGCAATAAAGCGGACAGGCGGAAGTTTTTATATCTCACGCTGGTATTGATGCCATATAACCATCTGGGGTTATTATCGCCCACCAGCACGCCGTCCTGTCCATTGAACGCATCGATGAAGCCGTCGTTGTTGGCATCGAGAAATTTATAGTCGCCCGCCTGGTCGCCAACTGCTTTCCGGGCTACCCCATTATCAATATCCTTTTGCGAAAGAATACCGATCTGCTTCAATGCATGTTCCTGTTCAAGCGGTCCGCCGATTTCTGTTACGAGTACGTTGAAGAACCAGTAAAGCGGAGCTCCGGAGGGTCCGAGCGCCAGCACTTTCTGGCGAAGATGTGACGCGTTAAAGCCTATATCCCAGCTAAAATCGGGGCGTTTGATCACGTTGAAATTAACAGTGGCTTCATAACCCCATTTCTTCATGCGGCCTATATTCTGCATATTAGATGCATAACCGGTTGAGGTGGGAACGTTCACCGCCAGCAGCAGGTCCTTCGTGATATCGTTGTAGTAATCGAAGGTTAATGTCAGGCGGTTAAATAAGCCCAGGTCCAGCCCCACGTCTGCCTGGTTTGATTTTTCCCATGAGAGATCGGGATTACCCGGGTCCTGGTTTACAAAACCGATAACCGGCGTATTGCCCATTGCATAATTTACGGCACGCATGCTGGCTTTGGATGTGAAGTCGCCGATAAAATTGCTTCCTGTGGTTCCATAACTAGCACGGAGCTTGGCGTGATCCACCCATTTTACATCATCCATGAATTTTTCGCTCGACAGGTTCCATCCCGCAGCGATAGAGGGAAATACGCCCCAGAGCGTATTTTTACCAAATCTTGAGCTTCCGTCACGACGAATCGTTGCGGTGAGCAGGTATTTATCCTTATAAGAATAATTGGCCCTGGCGAGATAGGATATCAATGAATTGCCTGTTTGTGTAGATGCAGCACTTTGTACGCTACCAAATCCAATGGTCTGGGCGAGATTGCTGGAATAGCTGTTTGAAGCGCCCCGCACCCACTCATAATCCACTTTCTGCGCCGTATAACCTGCAACCAGGTCGAGTTTGTGCACATCATTAAAGGTATTGGAATAGGTAAGGGTATTTTCATTGAGCCAGTTAACCGTTCTGTTCGATTCGAGCGCGAGCGACACAACGGGTGAAAGTGCCTGTGCAAACATACCCTGGTCCTGGAAATAGGTGAATCTGTTGTCCGATACATTTGCACCGAGAGAGGTCTTAAAAGAAAGTCCTTTTAGGATATCCACCTGCAGGTAGGCATTGGAAAGCAGGAAGAATTGCTTATTCGTCTGTTTATAATGTTCCGCTATGGTCATGGGATTAGCCATTCTGTTATTCAGGATCCCATAAGCATTAGGATCGGAAGGCTTACCCGTTGAGTCGAAGGCCGGGATAATCGGCGGAAGTAAAACGGCATCCCCTGTTAATGAAGAAAAGTCATCTTCGGGTGCGCTTAACCGTTGTACCGTGAAATTCGGTGCAAGATTCATTCCGATGGTGATGCGTTTGGAAGCTTTGTAGTCCACTTTCATTCTTGCAGAATATTTATCGTATCCGGCATTCAGTAAAATATCTTCCTGCCGCAGGAAGCCTCCTGAAATTAAATAGGTGAGCTTATCGCTTCCACCGGAAATAGATAAGCTGTAGTCATGAAAAGGTGCAGTGCGATAAATAAGCGACTGCCAGTCAGTGCTGGTTTTTCCATCGTAATTAGTTATCCAGGAAGGAATGGGGGTGCCTGCGAACTGTGCTTTCTCCTTGTACCATTCTACGTACTGAGGTCCGCTCAATACACTGTAAAAATCGTGTTTGTTTGCTTTTGAAAAACCTGTTCGCAGGTTTACATCTATACGCGATTGCCCCCCTCTTCCTGATTTTGTGGTGATGATAATTACACCGTTTGCTCCACGGGATCCATAGATCGCAGTGGAAGATGCGTCTTTAAGAATATTTACCGAAGCAATGTCTGCAGGATTAATCGCAGATGCATTGTTTGCATCTGTCGGAAATCCATCTACAACATATAATGGTTCTGTGTCGCCCGAGATAGAGCCTATGCCGCGTATCCTCACTTCTGAAAGATTGCCGGGCCTCGCACTTCTTGGAGAGACGTCGATGCCGGCAGCCACACCAGCCAGCGCATCCTGGTAATTGCTTATGGGCCGCTGGTCGATCTGCTGGGCAGATACGGAAGCGATCGAACCGGTAAGGTCCTTTCTTTTCTGCGTACCATATCCTACTACCACCACATCGTTAAGATTTTTAATATCGGTCTCCAGTTTTATCTGGAGATTATTATTACCGGACGCAGCTACCTCCTGCGTAACGTATCCCACCGAGCTGACGATCACTGTCGCATTTGCGGCCCCGGGGCCTGCGTTGATATCAAACTCACCTGCGTTGTCGGTAGAAACCGTGGTATTGGTCCCTTTCAGTTGAACGGTAGCGCCCGCAAGCGGCAAACCGTCGCCGTTAACAATTCTTCCGGTGATATGCCCGGGTTGCTGGGCAAAGGATAATAAAGAAGTAAATAGTGTGAGAAAAAATAAAACAGAATGCCGGCGGTGTTTGGAACAGCATGCGACGGCTCTTTTCATGACGAGCAATCTTATCATAACGTTGGTTTTAGTTGGCAATAAAATCTATGCCCGGAGGGTTTGGTTCCAGGCTGTTTCCTGCGCCCCTGTCAGGCGCCATCGAAAGCTACTTCAGAACTTAAACGTTTCAGCAAGCGGCCTAAAAAAATAATTGACTTAGAAGTACAATTATACATTCTCGACCAGCATCGCGTTGGGTCTATCGGGGTTCGGGCACGAATAAACGAAGCATACGGACAAGGGACGGATTCAGAACAACCAAATTAAATTAAACGTTTAACATAGAAAAAAATATTTTTTTCAGGCCCTTGTTGCACCCAAAACACCGTCTTTATGTTCTGTACGTTTTTTCTTTGGAAAGAGGCCGCGAACTGCTTGCACGCTTTACCAAATGAGAATGCAGCACCACTTCTTCTTTCCTCGCGCGCGGGCTTTTGATCTGCCGGATCACCAGATCTACCGCCGATTTCCCCATATCCTCAATACTTTGACGCATATACGTTATCGGAGAATAAAAAAAGTCAAACGCTTCACTTTCATCAAAGCTCACGATGCCCAGGTCTTTCGGCACATGATATCCATGCTGATGAATATATTTCAATCCGGCTACGGCCAGCGAGTTGGTGGCAAAGAAAAATGCATCCGGAGCATCGTTACCCTTAAGCACTTCTTTTAATCCTTTCTCTACATCCGTTTCAAGACTTGTATAACCTACTTTTATCAGCCAGCTCTTTTTGCCCTTGATATTATTCTCTTTCAAGGCTGCAGAATAACCCCTTATCCTCTCTTTCATGTGCGGCAATGCTGTTTCATAAGCAAGCATTCCTATTTTTTTATATCCCATTTTTACAAGATGCTCAACAGCACTGTAAGAAGAACGGTAATTATCAATGTGTACGGCATTGGCAGGGAGGCCCACAAAATAACGGTCAATCTGCACGAAAGGAATATCATCTTTCAACAGCCCCTGCAATTGCGGCTCGCTTCCTTCAGCGGGCGCAATGATCAGACCATCTACCTGGCGGTTAAGAAATGCATTGATCAGCGTGGCTGATTTTCCCGCCTGTTCGTCACTGCTGCCAATGATTACCGTGTAGCCGTGATGATTGGCAGCATCTTCTATAACCCGGGCAATATTGGAAAAGAACACATTGGAAATGTCCGCTACAATAAGACCAAGTGTATGCGTTTTACCGCTTTGCAGGCTGCGGGCAATCAGGTTGGGTTGGTAATTTAGTTTTTTTGCGGCCTGGCGCACCTTCGCCGCAATCTCGGCACCCACCCGCGCCTGTTTTTCTTTGTTATTAAGAACATAACTCACGAGTGCGGTTGATACCCCAACATGTTTTGCAATATCCTTAATGGATATTTTCTTTTCCATAAAATGAATTTATGCTGAAACGTTTTAATAAACAAATGCAGAAGCAGAACGGATCAGCACATGCAATCCGGGAGATAGTAAAAAAAGTAAAGATTTATTGCGGCTGCCGGGGCCGGACATATAAGGCGTTTGGTCTTAAATCAAATTCAGCGGTCTGGCCGGAGAAATAGTGTAAAGATTCTTTCAGACCCTGGCTGCGTGGGGCCATACCCGTAAGTTTTTGTACCGGTATTCCCATGTCGTAAATAATTTCGATATTATACCACCGGGATAATCTGCGCATGGCATCCTCTACGAAAACATTGTTGAAATCAAAAGTATCCCGGCTCCACGCTCCATCCTGCTGGGGATTGGTGGCAACGGTAAGACCGTTTTCAAGGGCTTCGCCCGGCATCAGCCGGTTTCCGCCTACCGATATATTCCCGCTTACCGATGAAATCTTAACGAACCGCTCATCGTCATAGCACGATACATTAAACGATGATGCAGGAAAAGCCTTAGCGGCCTCACGGTAGGTCCGCACAATTAACGGCAGATCCGAATTACCGCTTGTTTCAAAATAGGCTTCTCCTTTTATGTAAACGGATTTCTCTTTTGCAAAAAGAGCGGGAAAACGAATGGCCGACGCTGCGTTGAGCCACACCTTCGTGCCATCGGTTAGGATTAACCTGAAATGGCCGCCCCTGGGCACTGTCAGGCTGTTTTGCAGGGTTGCGGCAGTGGTATCCGGATGTTTGCCTCCGGCCAGCGAGGTATAAGTTATTTCTCCATCTGCCGTTTTGATAATTCGCGTGGCGCCCTGCATGGCCACCTGCCCGTGGGCCAGGGTATCCAGCTGAATGATTTTTCCGTTGCCAAGCGTTAATGTGGCCGTATTGGTCCCCGGAGCTATGTCGGCGGGCACTTCTGCTTCGCCTGTTTTATTTTCGCAATGGATAAAACAGGTGAGGCACAGGACCGCAACAAAAAGATATTTTACTTTCTGCTCCACAATGGTTTTTTCTTTAACGCTTTCTGATAAACGGGGCATCCTTCGATGTGTGCACCCGGAAGATAACCGATACTTTGTAAAAATTCGTTTACGATCTCGCCACCCGTAAACCGGAAATTCGCCTTGAAGAGTTTCACCCATTCCTCTTTTGTTTTAGGATGATGAAGCTCCAGCCATTTTTCAAACGATCCATATTTCTTTTGCAGGGCGAGAATGGTCCTGGCATTTTCAATAGCCGCATCGACCTTCAGCCGGTTACGGATAATGCCTGCATCATTCAGCAGCCGCTCACGGTCCTTATCGCCATATTTCGCCACTTTCCTGATATCAAAATTATGATAGGCCTTTCTGAAAAAATCCTCCTTCTTTAATATCGTTTCCCAACTTAATCCCGCCTGGTTGATCTCCATGACCAGGCGGCCGAACAGTTCGTTATCGTCATGTATAGGAAACCCATAGTGGCGGTCGTGATAAGCCTTGTGAAGAGCCTTGCGCTCACCAGTCATCTTTTCAATGGCACTGCAATAGGACATAATAGCTTATTGAGCGGCTAATTTCAGCAAAAATTGTAATACGCATTTAAAAAAATAATGCCCGTATATAAATAAAAAATCCTGTTGAGAACAACAGGACGTAACCAAAACGATTTGCTATATTATCAGGAGAACGATGCAAAAGTAATATGCATTTATAATAAACGCTTCCGCTGCCGCAGTTGGTAACAGAAGCTTAATATTTCTCTTGCCCGGCCGCGGGCCATCTGCGGCCATGCCCCCGGCAGCAACGGTGCGAAGCTTTACCGGAACAGCTATGACCGATAGTTACGGCATGAAAACGGGGAAGTATCCATGTATACGACAGCCCTCCCCGCAGAGTGTGTGTCCAAAGAATTTTCCCGAACAACTTTTTTTTAACAATTTCAATCGCGAAATTGGTGGTAATTTATTTGGGCCATCCATAAAAAATAAGACATGAAAAATAGATTTGCCGCTTTGCTCCTGCTTTTTTCAACCCCGGTGCTGGCACAACAGACCGTGACAGAAAAGTTCCAGAAAATCACCACGCTACAGCAGGCGCAACAGTTCGTTGACGCCAACCCCGAGCTGAAACCCACTATATTTAAGCTCTCTGCCGGAAAGGATTCGTCACTGATCGACAAAAGACTGCTGAGGCAAAAGCAGGGAGATATTTTTTCAGTTGGATACGTTACCTATAAAGTGCTGCAATCGACCGATACCATCGCCTTCCGCGCTAATTATATTTTTCTTGATGGCGGCTCCCTCTCCAATTCAGAGATCGACAGCCTTCGCAAAGTAATCGTTCAGAAAGCGAATAGCGGCACCCCGTTCGAGCAGCTTTCCGATGAGTACACCATGGACGGCAACACTACCCATGGCGACACGGGATGGTTTTTCGGCGAACTGATGATGCCCAAAGAATTCCAGGATGCAGTGCAGAATCACAAATTCGGAGAAATATTTTTTGTGGATGTCTCTGAAAAACAATGGCATTATATCGTTAAGAAAACGTACAACGACCGCGAGAAAAAGGAGATTACGGTGCTGAGGGCAAACGGCCGGTAGCAACACATATTCGCTCTCATCCTGCATACCTCGTATGGGTGTCAATTATTTTTTAATGAGCACCCTCATCAATCTTTTCAGCTCGTCTTTTTCCTGAACAGATAACGGCACACTGTTATTTAATCGCGTCTGAAGAAAAAGTACGCGCTTATGCGATGGATAAAGTGCCAGCAGCGAATTAATCATTTCAGACGATTCTTTATCTTCCTCATAAAGCGGCTTCGGAACAGGAGGAGCAAATTTATTTCTTACCGGCATGCGCTTGATAATTGCCTCCACCGCGGCCAGCTTGCCGGGCGCAATCCCCTCTATACCCGAGGCTTTTGCATGCAATCCCTGGAGCTGTTTCCTGCTCAGCGTTCCGTATTTGAGATAATGCTTATACAGGCTGATTACGAATGAAGAAACGGGAAAAGCCATAATACATTCTTCCAGGAGAACATTAACACTATCTATTGCAGGTCCCTTCTTATTCATTTGCTGCAAAATACAGATATTTACAGATGCGTTCCCGCTAAGCCGCTGCAAATTTGCTATTATTCCCGTATATGCGTAACTCAAACGACAAAGCGCCTCATATATTAAACGCCTCTTCCAACCTGCTGGGCATCTGCTTCATTGTGCTCACCTCGCTGAAAGTACTGAATGTATCGAAGTCTACAGTTATTGACGAAATCGCAACCGTTGCGATCTTATTATTCATGGCAAGCTCGCTTTTTTCCTTCCTCTCTATCCGGAGCCGTACAAAGAACAGTGAACGATATGAACAGGTTGCCGATATTATTTTTATAGCCGGCATTTTCCTGCTGTTCATAACCACGCTTCTGTTTACATTCGACATCATCAAGTGATGTTTTCCAATGCGGGAGTCTTAAATAATGGATCTTCATTCCGGAGAGCCTGATAAACCGCCAGTGTGCTGGCGAATACCGTCCAGATGCTCAGCGGAATATAGTTAGCGGCAACCTTATTTTTTGCTTTAAATCCAATAATTAAACTGGATAAAGCAAATGCAGCATCGCTTAACGTTAACATACCGGCAAGCAGCGGGCTTCGCTTTTTGAAATAGGCATAGTTAAAACTGAAGAATACAATCCACATGAATGATTGAAACACCAGCAATTTCTTCCGTGCAGGCATCTCCCTGTTACGGAGCAATTCCTGTAAGGCCGCAAGCAAAAAATAATTATTAAATATCCAGGCCGGGGCAAACACCCATGCAGGAGGCGCCCAGGGCGCCTGTTTCAATGAGCGGTAGGCTTTCCTTTGTTTTGCCGACCGTTGCATGGCCGACAGGCTCCCAAGTGTTGAAACGGCTATCGATAGCAGCGCCAGCTGCCACCACTTTAATCGTATCTGGTTCATAATAACAAGCTCATAAAAAAAGAATGCCAGCAGGAAGTCCGTTTGCCGCTGCCTGTCTTTGGATAGTTGAACAGACGAAATCGATTATTATTGCCATCTGTCTTTTCTAAAAGCTCTTGAGAGAGCGGGCGTAATATCTACAATTCCCCTGTTCCGCCCAACCACCTTTTATTTTTATCACGCAGCCGCTCTTTGGTAAGCATAATCGTTTTCCGAACCATGGCTGTTGAAAAAACAAGCCGTGAAAAAGGCGCCATCGGATTAAACAGGTAATAGATCCGTTTTTTAATGATAAGGATGCAACGCTCCGCGGTAGCCTGGTGTCAGACAACAAACTTGTTTATGAGAGCCTCCATTCTTCTTGGCATTTTTGCGGCCTGCGGAGTTCTGTTCCTGGCCCCAGCCTGTAAAAAAGCAGGTCATCTGCGAACTTATACCTATGCGCTGTATGAACCCTTTCATGAAGAAAGAGCAGTGATATATGAAGAAATTAATGGCGATCCGGACAAGCCGATAGTGAACGCAGGAAAGATCTATGTGAAGGATAATTATATTTATATCAATGAGATAGACGAGGGCATTCATGTCATTGACAACACCGATCCCGCGCATCCGTTTCAAACAGCATTCATCAGGATACCGGGCAACCGCGACATCGCCGTCAAATATAATATTCTATATGCCGACATGTACGCGGAGCTTCTTTCAATCAACATCTCGGATATCCATCACGTGTCGATTGTTTCCAGCACGAAAGATGTTTTTACCGAGCGCGGGCTATCGTGGTATGCCGGGGATACCACCGGCCTGGTAGTGGGAATGAAATCGAGAGACACTACCGTCACCGAAATGGTCTATCCCGATGCTCCTGTTCCGAATTACGAAACATTTGCGCTGTCGGCAGCGACAGCCCGGCCCTCCACCGGCAAAGCCGGATCGATGGCAAGGATGGTACTGTTTGACGATTATATCTATGCTATCGGGGAAAGACATTCGGTATCCGTACTAAACATCAGCGAAAACGGGTCGCCGAAAGCCGTTTCCACCGTTAATGCAGGATTCGACCTCGAAACAATCTTTCCATTTGAAGATAAATTATTCCTCGGTTCCGCTATCGGGATGTATATGTATGATATTTCTGATCGGGAAAATCCCAAACAGCTTGGAACGTTCAGCCATGGCCGGGCCTGTGATCCGGTAATCGCGGATGGCGATTATGCATATGTAACCCTGCGCTCCGGCAGTTCCTGCGGAGGAGACGCAAACGAATTGGACGTAATCAATATTAAAGACCTGATGAATCCTTCACTGGTACGCTCTTATCCTATGGACGGGCCGAAAGGGTTAAGTAAAGAAGGACATTTGCTATTTGTATGTGATGGCAATAAAGGAGTCAGGGTTTTAGATGCAAAAGATCCCGGAAACATAACCACCATCGCGTGGATCGGCTGTCCCGATCCTTACGATGTGATCACGGGAAATAATATTGCCATGGTGGTAGCGCCAAAGGGAATCTTTCAGTTCGACTACACCAATCCATCTAATATAAAGCCAATAAGCACGCTGACAATGCCAATTAATTAAATAGACCCGAAAAAATAGCTCTATCAGGACTGGGGAGCTAATGCGGTGGCTGCCGGTTCATGCATATCGTGTTCCTGATGCTGGAAGAATTCTGCTTTTACTTTGCGCGCCGTTTTATGTTCACCTGTATGGCTCCAGCCGGGAGGCATAAAGAGATATAAAATTTTATTCTTAATTCCGGGAGCATGGTAGATATCTTTTCCCAAGGCAATAAACTCTCCAAAATAAGCATCGAGAAAACTGTTCGGGCGCATTTTTCGCGTGATGCCATATACAACCGGAACATTCGGATCTTCCGGCTGATAGGTACCGAAAGCACGGTCCCAGATATTCAGAAGATTGCAAAAATTCGTATCCATATAAATAGGATTCTTTGCGTGATGAACCCTGTGATGCGATGGTGTGAGAATATATTTTCCGAGAAAACCCAACCGCCCGTCTTTGATCATGTTTTCACCGATATGAATAAACCCGCCCCAGAGGCCGTCAATAAACATAATCAACACCAGCATGGGTGGATTAACACCTAATAATATACAAACAGTGGTACGAATAATATCGGCATATGGACCTTCCAGGAAAAAATGAGCGTAAGAAATAGAAAGATTCATTGATTCAGGTGCGTGATGCGTGGAATGCAGGCACCAGAACAGGCGGACTTTATGACCCAGGTAATGATAAATAAAATGTCCAAACTCCCATACAATGTATCCGTAGATAAACCAGTACCAGGTGAACGTTGTTTTAAACAGTGCATATTTTTCAAAAAGGCCGATGCAAAAAACAACCATCGCGATGGAAATAAATCTTCCGATAAATGCATTCAGCACATAAGAGAAAAAAGAAATTTTATAGTCGATAGCTTTGAACTTTCTGAATAACAGCGCCTTTACCAGCTCTACCGCAAGCAGTACCGGAAATACGGGCCTGAAAACCGAGAGCAGCCCGTCGTAAGTGAGGATCTGCCGGTAGTTACCGCTGTTTATGATAGCAATAAGATCATTTACGCCGAAAAAATCGATCAGCCAATCGAGAATTGCTTTGAGGTGTTCCATCGTGCACAGGTTCAAATGACACACAATTTAAAAAAAAATTGCCAAATGGAAGAGTGTGGGCTCCCTGACGGATCTTCTTTTGCAGTGCGAATGATTTTTAACGGGCTGCTGAGAATCTTTACAATTTTCGCATTCCGGTAATGAAGATCTGCGGAGTTAATTGTCCGTCGTTTTCAGGTGCAGCATACATATGATCCACTACATCCATTCCGCGGATCACTTTTCCAAAAGCGGCATAACCCTGCCCGTCGGGATTATTTTCGCCACCGAAATCATAGCCCGGCTGATCACCAACGCAGATAAAAAATTCAGTGCTGGCCGTGCCCGGCTCCTGGCGCGCAAGAGATATGGTTCCATTAACATGCGATAATTTTGTCTGCGCCGTTGTTTCGTGTTTAATAACCGGTATTGAACTCAATAATTTATAATTTGTTTTCCAGATACCTCCCTGGATAATCTCCGCTTTTGGTGCGTACGAGGGCTGTTCGTCATCTACCAGCACCCGGTAAAACGATGCATTTTTATAATAGCCCGAATCGATATATGATAAAAAAGCAGCGACAGACACGGGCGCCTGTTTCGGATAAAGCTCCACCACAATATCGCCAAACCGGGTGGAGATCTCTACACGCGGATCACCATTGCCGGAACTTTTGCAGGCAGGCAGCGTCGTTAATGCAGCGAAGAAAAATAGTATCGTCAATCCCCTGGTTTTCATATACCGCAGCTTAAAATAATCGAATCACAAATATAATTTATCCTCGTATTTTAGCGCCCCATAAATGTAACGAATGCAGGATGCTCCAGGCAATATATTGGTTCTCGCGGTGCTGGCAACGCTGCTCACCGCAATGATTGCTTTTTTACTCGAACAGCAGCAGTTATTACAGGATATAAAGCCGCAAAACCGCACACTGGCGCCGGGAAAAATATGGCTGCAACTGATTCCGGTTTTCGGCATTTTCTTTCAGTTCAGAGTTGTTGCCAGCATTGCAGATTCCATTCATGCAGAGCTGACAACCGCTTCAGAAAAGGATATGTTATCCGGTATATTGCCCGAAGGCGGGCGGCCCACATATAAAAAGGGCCTTACCTTTTGCATATTATCCTGCTGCACTATTCTCCGGATACCTTTTGTACAGGAAATCGTCGGAGTGGTTCTTCTTATCACTATGGTGAGCTATTGGAGGGAGCTCCGGAAATACCGCGAGCTGATCCGATCCGTTTCCCTTTAGATGCATTTAGAAAATAAATTTTATATTGCATACCACTTCTTGCGCCCGAAGAAAGGATTCACCCTGCAATTTATTATTTATGCGTTATGCTTTTCGTTCCTTTCTGTTATTTGCATGCCTGCTATCCATCGCATGCCGGGAAAATGTCAATCATGCAAGCCATACGCCTTCCGGTAAGAAAGAAAATAGTACGATTCAGACAGTAAATTATGAGCACATATTCGGCGACGACCGGCCATTTCCCCAATGTCATGCGTCTACAATGATCAATCTCGGCGACAGTAATTTCCTGCTCGCCTGGTTCGGTGGCAAACACGAAAAAGATGATGACGTAGCCATCTGGATGGCCGACGGCAAACCGGGCCAATGGTCGAAGCCGAGAGAGGTTGCAAAAATTAATAATGAACCGCACTGGAACCCCGTGCTGTTCAACGGCGGCGATACGCTTTTCCTGTTCTTCAAAACAGGAAAAGATACCGACAACTGGATAACCTGGGTGCAAACTTCCACCGACCAGGGCAAAACCTGGACCCCCGCCCATCAACTGGTACAAAATGCGATCGGCGGAAGGGGCCCGGTGAGAAACCAGCCGATCATACTCGCCGATGGCAGTTGGCTCGCCCCCGCTTCCATTGAAAAAAATGAAGTGTGGAATGCGTTTACCGACAGATCTGTTGACCATGGCAAAACATGGACAGCCAGCGATACGCTCGCAATAGACAGGAAAATTATTGTTGGTGAAGGGCTTATTCAACCGGCGCTCTGGGAATCATCACCGGGAAATGTTCACATGCTTATCCGCAGTTCGGCCGGCAGCATCTGCAGAAGCGACTCGAAAGACAGCGGCAAAACCTGGTCGCCCGCATACAAGACCTCACTCCCCAACAACAACAGTGGTATCGATGTGGCGCAGATCGCCGGCGACACGATCGCTGTAATTTATAACCCGGTAAATAAAAACTGGGGTGACAGGTTCCCTATGAGCATTGCTGTTTCAACGGACAATGGCAAAAGCTGGCCCTATCATTTCGATATCGAAAAAGGAAGCGGTGATGCAGAACTTTCTTACCCGGATATGTTCTATAAAGACGGCTATCTTTTTGCCTGCTACACCTGGAACCGGCAAAGCATCGCTTTCTGGAAAGGAAAAATCAGTTTTAATTAATATAAGCGATGAGTTGAACTAATATACCGCACCTAATCTATACGGGCGATATGTTCTGTTTTCAACGCAAACTGCCGGCACAAACATGCCGGCAGTTGCCATTAGCGTTTCAGAGACGAATCTTTCTATAAGAAATTCATTCCGGATCAGAAATTAGGACCGCCGGTATCCCACCAGAGGCGGGTGGCGCCATTGTCCTGTCCTCCGAGCAAACTAATACCGCCTTTCAGGCCCTGCGGATTTGCAGTGGCTTCAGAAAGCGGATAAGGAAGGCGGCGCGGGCCAATATTCGAATCGATAACGCCATTGCTGAGGTTCTGCGCCACCGGCAATAATTTCGGATAGCCGGTTCTGCGATAATCGCACCAGGCTTCCTGGCCGTCAGGAAATAACGCCAGCCATTTCTGCGTAATAATGCGCTCCAGGTTTTCTTCCCGGTCAGCTGCATCGTTCCATTTAATGGTGATATTCGAAACGGCGCTGATATCATTAGCTGCATTATGCGGATCGGAATAATCGGCCTGTACTGCGCTTGCATTATTTAAATAATTGCCAGCCTCTACACCCCATTGATTCATCGAAACCTGTACACCTGTTTCGTAATTCGTTTTTGCATCACCTGCATTATTCCAGTTGCGAAGCGCCGCTTCTGCTTTCAAAAACCATGTTTCAGCAGCAGCCATCACCAATTGTGGTGCAAACTGTGTAAAAACAGTGTTGTAGTTATATGCTGCCAGGTCTCTGTAATTCGCTACGGTTACATCTGCTCCCAGCCGGATGCCCACATATTTATCAGCTACTGCAGGGTTAGTGGCAGCCACCATCATTGTTGCCGCACGGGGATCGTTATAACCGGTCAGGTAAGTACCGATATTGGCATTCATCATGTTGTCGCGGCCATATTGAAATGTTACTACCCAGTAGTCATTACTTCTTCCTGGGCTTTGTGAAAGAAATGCATTGTCCGCGTTATCCGTGATTAATCCATCGGGTGCGCTTAACGCGAGCTCGCCCTGCTGCTTCGCAGTTGCGGGATCTGCTTTTGCGATCCTCATCGCCAGACGAAGGCGGAGAGAATTCGCAAACCGCAGCCATTTTTTATAATCACCGCTATAAATAAGATCGGAGGCGCCCATCGGCTTTGCACCCCGTATAGGATTTGCGTTATACGCCTGGAGATTTGCAATTGCCGTATCTATCTGCTTGAAGAAAGTAGTATAGATGAGTTTCTGATCATCGTATTCAACCGTTGAAAGTGAAGTACCCGCTTTGGTATAGGGTATCGGGCCAAACCGGTCGGTGACCCTGTCCATCGCCTGTACCTGCAATAGCAATGCAACGGCCCAGATATCGGGCAACGATTCCCTCGCACCAATATCGGCAAGCTTTTTTACAGGCGCCATAATCAAGCTGTACTGCGGACCAAATCCGGTAGTATTATAGATGTCCACCATATAATATTTGAGGTTGTTATTACCTCCGAGAAAATTAGTGGGCGACATCATATATCCCGCAAATGCATCGGCGTTTAATTTCTGCGCCGTCTGGTAGCGGGCATAAATATTCGTTTCTATCGGACCAATAGCTGTTGAAGCAAGCGAAAGACTTTGCTCATCAGACAGCAATATTGGATTCTTATTATAATCCTCAAAGTTCTTTGTACATGCCGTCAGCAACAGGCTGAATAGCAAACCTGGTAACAACGCTGTGCGCTTCCAGGTTCTTATATGTGGATGAAAAACAGTTTTCATTCTTAAATAATTTTGCATACAAGCATTTTAAAAAATAACATTCACGTTGATACCGATATCACGGGTTGCGGGCTGATTAAAAGCATCGATGCCCGAAGCGCCGTTGCCGGTAGAGATCGTAACCTCCGGATCATAAGGCGCCTTTTTATAGAAATACAAAAGATTCCTTGCCGTGAGCGCCACGCGAAGACCCTTAACCGCCGAGTTAACTACCGGCCATGTATAACCTAAACTTGCTTCACGCAGGCGCACAACCGTAGCATCATACATATATGCACCGGTCATCGCCCCACGTGCCCCGATAGTTGTGTACCATATCTTCGGATCCACACTGGTAACCGGTTTGCCATCGGAGGCCACACCATTAACGCTCACACCACCTTTATCCCTGGCTTCACCGCTTTCGGCCGACACACCCATGAAATCCATATACGCCTGCGTAACAGACATTACCTTACCGCCGAACCTGCCATCAACCAGTAAATGGAAATTGAAATTTTTATACGTGAAGCTGTTGCTCCATCCCAGTTGAAATTTAGGGTTGGCATTGCCGGCAAATACAAATCCTGTTTTAGTGGGTTTGTAAGGCGCACCGCTGCTGCCATCGCCGGTCATTACAATGCGTCCCTGATTATCGCGTACAAAATCGAAGGCAAAGATGTCGCCGTATGATCCACCTTTCCTGATCACCGACTGGTACCCGTTATTATCATTGGAAATGATAAAGGTATTTGAGCTGGTGTCTCTCACTTCAAGAATTTTGTTTTTATTGGAAGAACCATTCACCGAAGTGTTCCAGGTAAAATTGCTACTCTTCAACACATCGAATCCAAATAAGAATTCATAGCCCGTATTCTGCACGTTCCCGGCATTGATATACGCGGTAGTTACAAGGGATGCAGGCGACGGGCTGAAAGGAAAATACTGGTTAAGGGTATTTGATTTATAATAAGTGAAGCTGGCGCTTAACCTGTTGGCCATAAATTTCAGATCAATACCCGCTTCCATGCTCTTCGTGCGTTCGGGCTTTAAAGTAACGGGAGCCTGGTTGGTATTAAATACAAGCGATCCGGAAACGTTCTGCGAATTTTGCAGGTAAGTAAGATACACAGGTATGGTATTGCCGACCGCGGCCAGCGAACCACGCAATTTTGCATAGGAGATAAATTCCGGCAACTTCGTCATCTGCGATACAATAATGGATAATCCCGCCGACGGATAGAAATAATGCATATTGTTCGTATAGGCAAGTGCAGAAGACCAGTCGTTACGCGCAGTAATATTCAGGTATGCCCAATCCCTGAAAGAAAAGTCCAGGTTACCAAACACGGCCTGCAGTTGATGATGACCCGGGGCGACAGCGGTAGTTGGATTAAGCACTGCCGGTACCGATACCATTCCGGGCGATACGGGCGTTGCATTTTTTGCAATAATATTAGTGAGCGTAAAATAATCCGGTGTTGAAAGAGTGCCGCTGGCAGTAACTCCCGCGCTGATAACATCCGTAACACTTGCACCAGCCAGGCCGCCGATTTTAATATCCTTCGTCTGAAGCGGCAGCTTAAAATTGACTATCGCATCGGCATATTTCTGCGTACGGGTCAACGAATTGTACCTGTAAGTGCCGGTTCCGCCGATATCATACCCTCCGTTCGTTCCCTGGTAAAATTTCTGCTCTGAAAGATCGGCGCTCCTGTCTAAATTTCCTCTTACCTGCAGATTTAACCAGTTGGCCACTTCGTATTTTACACTGGCGGTTACCAGGAAGCGGTTTCTTATGGCGCTATTGGGTTCCTTATAAACGATCCACCACGGGCTTTCCTGATGAAAATCGCCCGCACCTTTTGTGATCCAGTTCTGACGAGCCAGGCGAATGGAATCGGGCCGGAAATAATCCTGTTTATAAGGATTGATATCTACGCCGCGCGGAAACAGGTACAGTGAAAGCAAGGGATTAGGAAAGGCGCCGATAAAAGGGCTGTTTTCGATATCCTGATAAATATACATCAGGCTCGCGTCGACCGTTAATTTATCATTCAGGAAGCTGCCGATTTCGCGGAGATTAAAATTATGCCTGTTCAGCTTGTTCTCCGGCTGCACGCCTGTAGCATGAGTATTTGCATAAGAGAAATAGGTCCTTGCCAGTTGGTTGCCCGCTGAAAGGCTGACTGAATTAGTAATATTTGCGCCGTCGCGGAAATAAGCTTTCAGGTTGTCAGGTGCAGAAGATATTTTATCGCCCCAACTGCTGATATCGCCGCTGGTTTGTCCGGCTACCGCACCGTAATGATTTTGAAATTCCGGCTTGTAGGCGATATGGCTGTTCTGATAGGAAGAAGTAAAACTGATTTCCGCTTTACCCTGCCTGCCTTTCTTGGTGGTAATCAGGATAACGCCGTTTTGCGCCTGGCTGCCATATAAAGCGGCCGCAGAAGCGCCTTCCAGCACCGATATACTCGCGATATCATCGGGGTTGAGATTTGAAATGCCGTCTCCTCCCTCAGAAAAACCTCCTCCGTAAAAAGTAGCGATCTGCCCGTTCGCATTGCCGGTGTTTTGCATCGGCACGCCATCAATAACATATAGCGGCTGATTGCTTCCATTAACGGAGCGGCTGCCGCGCAAAATAACTTTGGCCGAACCACCCACGCCGGATGCGCTTTGCGAAATAGACATCCCGGCTACCTTGCCACTGAGCGAATTAACCAGATTGGTTTGCTTTACGGTATTCAGCTCTTCGGTATTCACCTGCTGAACATTATAGGAAAGTGAACGGTTGGAACGGGAAACGCCAAGCGCGGTGACCACTACCGCTTCATTGGCTTTGTTTTCCACCGGATCGAGCACAATGCGAAATTCATCCGTACCCGAAAAATTTATTTCTTTAGCCGCATAGCCCACATAAGATATAACCAGTGTGCCTGAGGTTTCACGCGTTTCAAGTATGAACCGGCCGCTTTCGCTGGTGGTGGTACCGAAGCGGGTATTTTTTATGCCCACCGAAGCACCTGCAAGCGGCCGTGCACCGTCTGCTGATACTACGATGCCCGTCAGCTTCACCAGCAGTGCATCTTTATTTTCTGCGCGACCGGCTTGCGCAGCCGGCGCATTCGAAATGATAATGCTGTTATTTTCAATTTTAAACTGGTAGGGAAGACCTTTAAAACAGATATGCAATACTTCTTCTATCGACGCTTCCCTGACGCTGATATTAAGAGGTGCGAGCTGTGCAATCTGGCTCTCTTTGTAAATAATAGAAACGCCCGTTTGCCTGACGATCTGGTTAAATACTTTTTTTGCGGGCCAGTTCCTGCAGTTCAATGTGACTTTCTGAGAGAAGCCATTGGCGCTTAGCTGCATTGCAGTTACCAGCAGGAGAATGGCAGTCAATTTCATGTACAATAACAGTTTTTTGGTGGCCGGCCATCTTTTATATGGCCCGGCTTTGAGCAATCTCGTGAATTGCATAGCTTTGTTTTGTTTGGTTAACGAATAGATATACCCATATTTAGAAGAGCCAGGCGCCGCCGTTTCGGGTACCAGCCGAAGCGGCATTGTTTTTATGGCCCAACTATAATTTTGCGCCCTTCCACGCGACAATGCACACCATTACCTTCAAGCATTTTTAAAACATCTGAAAGCGGGGCATCCATACGAATGTTGCCACCGAATTTTTCATTTGCAGGCTCCTTCTCATACACAACATCCACATCATACCATCTGCTTATCTGCCGCATGATCTCCCGTAAGTCGATATCATCAAATTGAAACGTACCATTTTTCCATGCGACCGCTTTATCGACGTCTGCATCGGAAATTATTTTAAATGGCGCCGGTGAATTAATATTTAACTGTGCTTCCTGTCCGGGGGCAAGGCTAGCGGTCCTGGTTCCTTCGGTCAATTTCACTTTGCCTTCCAGCAATGTTGTCTTCACCGACGTCTCATCCGCATACGCATGCACGTTAAAACTGGTTCCCAGCACCTCGATGGTCATACTGCCTGTAGTTACCCTGAACGGTTTTGCCGCATTTTTTGCCACTTCAAAATAAGCTTCTCCCAAAACCTCCACTCTTCTTTCATTTCCTGCAAATACAATTGGAAAACGAAGTTTTGTTTCGCTGTTCAGCCACACTTTTGTTCCATCGCTTAATGCCAGCGCAATCATCCTGCTTCCTTTGGGGTTTTCAAGCGTATTATAAACAGGTGCTTTTACGGCTGCGTTATTGGTATAAGAGATAAAACCATCTGCCCCTTTATTCACATCCACTCCCTCTTCACTCGTAAGGCGCCCGCTCGTACCTTCTCCAACGGCCAGCTTTCTGCCATTGCCCAGGCTGATCGTTGCCCTGCTGACAGCAGGAGCGCTTATCTCTGCCGGCGGATGCGTCACCGCTATTTCAGGCGCCTTTTTCCCGGGCGTCCTGTACAACATCAGTACGGCGCTCAGCGCTACCACGAAAACGGCTGCAGCGGCCCAGTATCCTCTTCTGCCTTTTAACCATCCCAATCGCCCGCCGCTGTTTTTCTGATTCAATATTTTATTCCTGATCAATAACGAGGTCTCTTCATCAAGCACGTGTGTGGGCTTTTCATAAAAGCTCCAGGCTTTTTCGAGATGTATTGCCAGCTCGTCGTCGGGTATTGTTTCTATTAACCTGAAAAATGCAGTCTTCTCTTCGGCCGTGCATTCGTTTTGCAACAGCCGGGAAAGCAATAGGTCCAGTTTGTTCTTCTGCTCCATAGCGGGCAAATAATTAGCTGAAATAGTTTGTTAGAATAAATGACAATCGGCAGGAAGAAGAAGTCTAGCCGATTTTAAAAAAAATTTTCCCTATCCAGGCAAAGGAACCGGTCAGCAGGATAAACTGGTAATTGCTGCGCACGAACTCACGGATGGTTTTAAGGGCCTGTATCATGTGATTCCGTACGGTGGAAACCGATATTCCCATAGTGGTGGCGATCTCTTCGTATTTCAATCCTCCGCTGCGGCTAAGCTCAAAAACGCGACGCTGCTGCGGAGGCAGCGTTTCAATCGCCTGATCGATCAGTGCCTTTAATTCTTTGGCTGATAAAAGGCTTTCGAGGCTATGCGGATCCTGCTGATCGCCCTCCGATCCGGCGATTATTAAATGAATACGGCTGTTGCGCCGTAATCCATTGATGGCATAATTTCTTGCTGCGGTAAACAGGTATGCACCAAAATTACCGGCAGCTGCGAACGTCTCCCTGTTTTGCCACACTTTCAGAAACACTTCCTGCACTACGTCGTGTGCCGTTGCCTGCGAGCCGGTAAGATTAAGAATAAAGGAATACAGGCGATCCTTATAGGTCTTAAACAGATATTCAAAAGCTGTATGGTCGCCCCGCGATAATAAATGCAGAAAATAATTCTCCGTATGATCAGTGGCGAAGCTCAATTAGAATCGAAGATGCAAAATCTCCAGAAAATATAAAACTTTTTAGACGCTTCTTTACTGCGAATAAACAGGAACGCTTCTACCAGGCCTGCGGCCTTATATACCGGAGCTACGGATTGGAAGACGCGCCGGTAACGCGGTAAACCTTTCCGTCCGCTTTGGTCAGCACATACAATTCTCCGCTGGCGTCGCATCCCAGGCGAACCTCTACCCTCTCATGCCCGGCGGCTTTGGAAAGCTGCGTTGCCTGTCCGGCGATCGAAATCCTGAGCTCCCTGATGGGCTCCAGTTTGCCGGGTTGCAGGTTTACAGGGTCGAAATAAAACAGCCGGCCGGTTGGTATATCACCGAAAATAAATTTGCCGCTGAGCAATGGAATATTTTTCCCGGAGTAAACAAATCCTCCCGCGATAGCCCCTCCCTCATCATGATCGTAAGCGGCCACAGGATAAGTAAAATGATAGATGCTGTCATTAGCCGGAAGAGGAAATATTTTATTGATATCCCCGTAAGGATGAATAACAAACATGCCCTCACGCTCGGGCCAGCCCGCATCTATGCCCGGCCTGACAAGGTAAACCGATTCCACATCATGCTGACCGATATTACAAACAAACATTCGGTTGTGTTTATCCCAGGTTATGCGATGCGGATTGCGAAAACCGAGGGCATAGATTTCCCGAAGTATATTTTTTTCCGGCGCAGTTACAAAAGGATTGTCATCCGGGATCCCGTATTTTCCATTCGCGCTGTTTTTCCCCAGCGGATCGATGCGGAATATCGTACCCCATGGACGGCTCTTGTTATGTGGCACCCAGGGATAACCATTTTCCACGCTTCCTCCATCGCCGATGCCGATATATAGTTTCCCGAATTCCTTATCGCCCGGTTTTGCATTGGGATTAAATGCAATTTCCTGCGTGCCATGAATCTCCGAAACCATATTTATGCGCAGCAGTTCCCTGCCTTCGCTGATAACCTCACCGGAAGAGGGATTCAGTTTCCATTCGGTAATTACATACTGAATAGCCCGCTTAACGCTATCCGGAAGGGCAAAATCGGCAGGTGCAGTATTTTTCGCTTCGGTATGCGAGGTATAAAGAAGACCGTTTTTTTCAAATGCCGGATGAAATGCGAAGCTGCCAAAACCCGACCCGAGGCCGGGCTGGTTAACAAATGCAGGACGCTTTTTCGGCATGTCGAGCATAACCACAGGCTTTCCATCATGTATTTTGTAAAGTTTGCCGCGAAGATCAAGAATGCATATTTCTTTGGTTGCCGGATTGAAATCGAGTTTCGTAATACGCGCCTTCGGTGCATTGCTGTCGGAAGCAGGCATGGTAATAAAGGGTTGGAGATTGATCGTGACCGGCGACATCGGTATTTTAGCAGGGAAAGGATCTTTAATCTCATTGCTGTCTGCACTTTCGCCTGATGCGAGCGCTTTGTGTATATGCAGATAAGCCACCAGTGCGTTCATACCGGAATCGCCGATAAACGCAAATGAAGGCATTGTGGTGTTGAATTTTTTATGCAGTTCCACGGCACGTGCATCGCCAGACTGTATCATCTGCTGGGGATCACTGATAAATTTTTTTATCCAGCCGATATCATTTTTATCGGTAATGCCACTCAATTGGGGACCGATGCCATCCTGCCGGAATCCATGACAACTTACGCAATTCGTCTCAAACAGGGCCTCGCCTTTCGCTATCACAGCCGTATCTGCAGAAGGTGTTTCCTTATTATTTCCGTGAGAGACGCAGGAAGAAAAAACTGTCGAAATAAAAGCGATACAGAACACCGCTTTGAATACTGTATTAGCCATTGTTGTCAATTACTGAATCTGTTATTTATTAGCATACCAATGTACAATAAATCAGGAAGCGAGATCCGGAAAATAGGCAGCGCATATTTCGTTGATCTTTTCCAATTGTCCCGGCGATAATTTTTCCTTTTCCAGCAGGCACGCAGTATTGCTCATTACTCCTTCTCTCCGGAGCATCTCATGAATACCGGCTATGCAGCCGTGAAAATTATTATCCACATCAAAAACGGCGGCATTGGTACTTGTAACAGCAATATTTCTCGCGAGCATTTCCCCGATACCGGCATAATTACCGGCCACACATGCTTTTACATCCTGCAATGTTTTCACTGCATCGCGGGTGCAAAACGCCCAATGCCCCAGCAATCCCCCCACAAACCTTTTTTCAACGATGGAACCATTCACCTCGAAACGATAAGGAGTGAGCAGGTCATTCACGATATTGTCGTCGTTGCCGGTATATAAAGCGATTTTTTCGCAGCGTGATGATGAACATACTGCTTTTACTACATCTATAGTCTGGTAGCGATTGAACGCAGCCACTTTAATGGCATGCACATTTTCCAGCGATGCAAATGCCTTCCAGAAATCATAACTCAGTATTCTTCCCCCTACGGCCGGCTGAAGATAAAATCCGAACACAGGAATGATACGCGATACTTCGGTTGCCCTTTCCAGCAATTGCTGTTCGGTTAAATGAGCCAGGCCACCCATGCTCAGCAAGCCAAAATGGTAGCCGCTGCTGACAGCAAGCTTTGCTTCGCCTACTGCCTGACCGGTGTCGCCGCAAATGCCCGCCACTTTAATAAAAGCCCGCGTCAACTGTGCTTTTTTCAATTCATCTGCAACGATTTCCAATACGGCCGGCAGCAGATTGAATTCTTTATTTCTTATTTCAAACTGTGTAGTGTGCACACCCACTGCAACACCGCCCGCACCGCTGTCGAGATAATAACGCGTAATTTTCCGCAGCCCTTCTTCATCAATTTCCTTTGTTCCTTTTTTCAATGCAAGGGGATGTGCGGGTATAACGGTACCTGCAAAAAGAAGCTCAGCGATGCGGCTATCAATATTATTATTTTCCATCTGCTCAAAAATTTCCTTGTCTTTCCTGAAAATGCGTGGGTTTATTGGATGTTTGTTTTCCGTTTTTTATCCATTCGCCGATCATTCCCATCATGGTTTTAAGCGGAGTATGCGGGTATCCGAAAAGACGGAAGCTCTCCGATGCATTACTCAGCAGTGCCGTGTCCGATTCTGTTCCTGTAAAAAGCGGTGTTTTTCCGAAATAGTCCGCGAACCATTCGGCCACCCAGCGCACGGAGACGGTTTCAGGACCGGTAATATTTAATAAGGTGGGTGGTGTGCTGCAATGCAGCAGGCTGCGGATGGCATATTCGTTGGCGTCGGCCTGCCAGATCACGTTCACGTTGCCCATGGTTACATCTACGGGTGTTTCCTGCCACACCGATTTCGCAATTTCCAGCAATACCCCGTATTTGACATCGTTAGCATAGTTAAGGCGATAGATAAGCATCGGTGTCTGGTCTCTTTGGGAAAAATGCTGAAAAATTCTTTCCCGCCCCAGGCACGACTGCGCATATTCACCTATGGGGCCCGTCGCGTCCTTTTCCGTGGCTCCGCCTTTCGAAATTTTTGTCAGCGGGTATACGTTGCCGGTAGAAAATGCCACGATCCTGGACCCTTTGCAATGTTCGGCCACGAGAGAAGGCAGGTGCGTGTTCATGGCCCAGGTAAAGGATT
Organism: Flavitalea sp.; assembly: GCA_044224935.1. Taxonomy (GTDB): domain Bacteria; phylum Bacteroidota; class Bacteroidia; order Chitinophagales; family Chitinophagaceae; genus Flavitalea. The sequence goes on along the minus strand of JBGAJL010000041.1, from coordinate 10,159 downwards.
CATTTCCCTTTGTGCCGAATTTGGTGCCCGCGAGGTAGAGAATATTCTTAGTCTTCGGCACGTTCTTCCAGGAAGCCGCATCGAGAAGGTCGGCCTGCACGGTTTCCACGCCTGCGCTTTCCAGTTCATTGCGCAGCGAGCTGTCCGAAAAACGCGCCACGCCTGTAACTCTTTTTTTAATGCCGGCCTCGCGTATGGCTCCCACGGCCAGGCGCGCCAGGTCGGGGCCCATTTTACCACCCACGCCGAGAATGGTGATATCGCCGTCTATCGAGGCTATATCATTAATCAGGCGCGCGGAGGGCCTTAGCATATCCTGGTAGTTGCTTAATAGCTTGTCCATTGGTATAGTTTACAATCGTCTGAAAATAGCTTTATTCGGGCACGTACCCAATTTTTATCAAATATACTTTTTTGAGGCATTGCTGCGGTAAAACTGCAGAAATTAATTTCGGTAGAACTGGTAATTCTCTTTTGTAATAATGTCTATCGGCATATGATAAACGGGTTCTACAGGCAGGTTGAGCACAAGATGATGGTAAAGCGCCATAATGCCGCGATAGCCCTGTTCCTGGGGCTTCTGGCAGATCAGGAAATCGATCAGGCCCTTTTTGAGATATTGTGCGCTCGCATCGATCAGGTCATACCCGATGACGCGGATATGATTGATGTAGCGCTGCTCGAGGTAGCTGGCCACGGTGGCCACACGGGAGTTGGTTACAAATACCACGCTGATATCCGGATGACAGTCGAGCATTTCACCGATTTTTGCCATCACCATTTTTTCTGCCAGGCGGGTAATATCCACCTTGATTATTTCATTCTTCAGTCCGTTTTTCATGAAATAGGATCGCACGCCTTCTTCCTTGCGCAGCAGGCGGTTATGCCTTGCATTCTTGATCTCGTGCGAAATATTGATGACAAGCACCTGGTCGCCGGGCTTTACAAGGTAAGCGATCAGCTGGCCGCCAAGGTAGCCGCTCGCATAAAGGTCCTGCCCGATATAACAGAGGCTTTTCTGGTCGGGGATGTCGGAATTAATAAACACATAGGGAATCTGCTTTTTTGCGCAGGCATTGGTAAAAGCGATCGAATCCTCAATAAAAAAAGGAGCGAGCAGTACGCCATCGAATTTCTCCTGCAGAATTTTTTTCGTAGCGGCATTGAAAGAGGCCCTGTTGTTCTGATCGAAAAAAAACGGCTGCACCTGCACGCCCATCGACCGGATCTCGTCCGCCGCACGGTTAATGCCCGCAAGAGGATCCTTCCAGAAAAATCCCGATTCTTTGTTGACTTCGGGTATCAGCGCAGCAAATCGAAATTGTTTGCCGGAAGCGAGTCTTCTCCCGAATATATTAGGCTGGTAATTTATCTCTTCTATTACGCGCCGCACTTTTTCAAGCGTTTTCTTCGATACGCCCGGCCTGTTATGGATCACCCTGTCGACGGTAGCCAGCGCCACGCCTGCCCTTCGGGCGATTTCTTTCACGCCCGCTTTGAGTTCTGTCTTATTCCCCGGTTTATTCATTGCTTTATGCTTAAACCGTTCAAAAATAGGCAGATTCGGGTACGTTACCAATTATAACAGGGAGGATCAGTTCTTCTCTTTATCCAGCGCTTCCCCAACGCCTCGGATAAAAACCTCCATTTCTTTTTTCAACGCTTCCAGCAGTTGTTGCTTTCCCGGCTCTTCGCCGTCAACTTTAATAGAGTACTTCATCTGTGTTCCTCCGCCGGGTGCGCCCTGCAGCGAAAGCATGTATATATTATCCTGAATGCCTTTGGGTAATGGACTCTTCACCTTGCTGACAATAAAATTATATTCCGGCTGATATTGCGTCACCTCATCGGTACGATGCCTTCCATCGGCAAATGTTATTTTCCTTTCCCATCCCGATTGCAGGTCGCCACTGCCTTCAATACCGGCCACATAGCCGTTGCTGAGCTCATTCCATTTAGCGGGGTCCTTTACAAGTTTCCATACCTTTTGCAGCGGGGCGCTAAAAACAACAACAGTATCCGAATCAAAAGTCATCTTCTGCGCCGCTCCCATTTGCGCATCAGCGCTTGTGCCCATAAATAATACAGCTGCCAGGAATAAATAAATATTTCGCTTCATCCTTATTATCATTTGTGATTTCGAAATTACGGGAATATTTACTGGAGACGGGTAGCAGGAATAGCTTTCCTTTCACTGTCGTCTTTCTTTTCTTCAGCCTGCTTTACGGGCATTTTGTTTCCGAAAAGTTCAGCAAGCTTCTTTTCGATCCCGCTGTTGCCGCCGGGATCGAATCCAACTTCTTTCATAAGGATCTTACCGGCAGGGTCGATCAGATAGGTAGTAGGCACTCCCGTAACCGCAAACCCTTTGTGAGCAATATTTTTAGTGTCCAGCGCCTGCTCCCATGGAAACTGCTGCTCTTCCACCGCTTTCAGCCATGCCTCTTTATCCTTATCAATTGAAATACTGTAAATTTCAAATTGATCGCTCTTATAATTTTTATATACTTCTTTCATGTGCGGAAAAGACTGCTTGCAGGGCCCGCACCAGCTCGCCCAGAAATCAATAATTACATATTTGCCTTTAAAAGAACTGAAAGCGATCGGCTTGCCAGCGGGCGTATTTAAGGTAAAATCTTTCACGTAGCTGCCGATGGCCGAACCTCTCGATCCCTGGATAAAATCGATAATGTCTTTTCCATCTTCGGACTGTTGCATTTTTTTCGAGAGTTTCCCATAGAGCGTTTCCTGTTCCTCCAATGGCAATACACTCCGGGCGCCCGAAAGCGCCACTACGCTCACATAAGAATCAGGATGGCCCGCAACGAATTGCTCCACAAATTTACCGACATATTTTTTCGAAAGGGCCGCTTTTTCCTTTTCAAAGGATTCATATTGAGGATCCTTTTCTTCCACCCAGTATTTGCCGAACTTTTTATTCAGGCCATCGTTCACCTTCTTATATTGCTCACCCAGATCCTGATTGAATTTGCGGTATAGTACAGCGGATCCGAGACCACTGACTTTACCGGTCTCCATGCCTGTATTTAAATCGATATTATCGATATTGATCACGCCCGGGCGGTCTATCAGCAGGCCATACGGTGTATACATCATACCGCTTTTAACCGTATATTCAGCATACATCAGTACCATAAAAGGTTTTTCGAACGGAACGCTGATGCTAAATTTCCCGTTTTTTATCAGGGCAGAATCTGCTTTTACGCCATTGCCATACGTATATATTTTATTGTATTCCTTGGTATCCGTTTTTACTGTACCATTAATGATCACCTTCTTCTGGGCCATCGAGCCAATGCTGCCGGCGGCCAGCAGCAATATCAGCATAATTTTTTTCATCATTACTTTCATTTTAAATACGTTTTACAGCTTGTTCAGCACCTCTTTGATCTTTGTTTCCGTTTCTTCGGTATAGCCAAGAAATTTATCTACAATTTTCCCCTGGTCGTCTACAAGGTACATGGTGGGTATTCCACTGAACATGTACTCCGTTTGGGTTTTACGAATATCCGGAGTTAAAATCTGCGTCCAGGGTGCGCCTTCTTCTTCCACTGCTTTCAGCCATGCTTCTTTGCTATTGTCGATAGATACGCCCAGCACTTCAAAACCTTTATCTTTATATTGCCTGTATAATTCCTTCACCTTCGGAATAGCCTGTCTGCAGGGCCCACACCAGCTTGCCCAGAAATCGATAAGTACATATTTTCCTTTGTAAGCAGCAAGAGAAACATTTTTTCCCGTTGGATCGGGATAGCTGAATGCAGGGGCCGGCTTACCGTTTTCCAGCATCTTGCTTCGCACAAGATAAGTCTTTACCTCATTTTTCATGTCCTTTGCATCTTTGAACCACGGATATTTTTTTATCAGGTTATCCAATATGCTCATCGTATAATCGGTATTCTTCTTCCAATCCGTTTGTTGAATCGCAGCAATCACGGCAGGTTGATCAGCATAATTTTTTATTACCAGATCAATGCGCTCGCGCTCTCTTTCATTAAATTTTTTGATGCGATCATTCTTCTCCAGATAGGCAGCCCATCCCGAATCGACGCTCCTGTGCGCTTTGGCATAATAATCTTCGTTATACACGAATATCATTTCCTGATAACTGCAGTAATTGATATGGTTAATAATATTCAATATTCGATTATTGGCCGATTTACTATCGATGTAAACATAGGGTGGGTTTTTAATTTTTATAACCGCGGTGTCATACCCCCTGTCGTTAATTACAGCGTCTGCGTCGGCAAAGAAGTCAACCCGGTTCTCATATTTCAACAGGTCGATGCGATAAATTGTAGGTATCGTAGCATCGATTTTAATACTATACGTTCCATCGGGTTTCACCACGGTTGAGTCGATCATTTTGTAATCATATCCGTAGCCCTTACCTACATAAACCTTGTTGACATTATAACCAAAGTGCCGGATATCGCTTTCGGGCCAGAGAAATTGTATCTTACCGCTTACGGTCACCCATTTTTTTGTGGAGGTTACTTTCTTTTGCGCATCTGCAGAGGGGGCACTTAACAGGATCAGCATGGCAAGCCAGCATGTTATCTTAAAATACTTCATCGTCATTAGTGATTAATTGTAATTAATTATATCCGGGATTCTGTTTTATCAATTGGCCTGTTATGGCGGTTTCGCTATAGGGTACAGGCAGCGCATATTTATTGGCCGGCAATACGGGATTGGGCGCTCTGCCGGTTCTTATAAAATCAAATCTGTCGAATCCTTCAAAAGCCAGTTCCCAGCGACGTTCCTGCCATATCGCATCGAGTAATGCCTGCTTATCAGCAAAGCTACTCATAATATAGGGAGCGGGCCTTTCGGCTACAGCAAATGATCGCTGGTGAATGCTGTTTAAAAGATCCACCGCATCCTGGCTCACACCATTTTTGTTGGTTAATGCCTCGGCTTTTGTGAGCACGATCTCTGCAAGGCGTATGGCCGACAGGTTGTCGCGGTTTAAAGGGTTGCTGAATTTCCTCGGTGTCAGATGTGTCGACCACTGTGAGCCGGTAATAAGGAGGGTTGTACTGCGTATATCATTGGCCTCGTAGGTGGCTAAAAAATCCTCTGAAGGATAAGTATAGCCATCGTAGTAATAAATGCCATGATTATCATAGGGATTATTATTCCAGCTTACCGGGAAAGCCATGATCAGTTCCGGTATCGACAGGGTTATTTTATCGACGCCGGCCGTGTTATCGGGAAAGACGTCCATAATGCTTTCGGCCAGCGAATAAGTAGTATTGCCAAGCACATTATTGCTGTAAGCGATAGCCTTATCATCGTCATGTACATACAGGGCCACCCGCGCACCGAGCGCATTGGCGGTGGCCTTAGTGGCCCGCGAACGCGTTTCAACATCTGTAGCAAAACCGTCTTTCAGATCAGGGATGCTCTCGTCGATATCTTTGAATATCTGCGTATACACTTCTTCGTTAGTATTACGCGGAATATTCTGAGAACCGTCATAACCATCATATCCCTGCAGCCGCAGGGGAACGCCCATATTGGCTAATTTTCCTTCCAAAGCGCCATCGCCATACAGCCTGATCAGGTTAGTATAGCAATAGGCACGGATGAATTTAGCTTCGGCGATATATTGTTTCTTCAATGTTTCGTCAAATTGACCATCGCCGGGTAGTTTATCAACGATCACATTAGCCAGGTTAATGGCCTTGTAATTCGTTTCCCAGAAAGAATTATAATTTCCATCGCGCGGATCGATGGCGCCTGTGTAATAAGCATTATTGGTTCCGCTGAAATTCAGGGACATTCCCGTTGAAAGATCACCCATAACATATGCATCCGATTTGCAGGCTTCGTACAATTTGATATAGGCATCGCCGAGGGCGGCCTCCGCCGTGGGCTGGTCCTTCAGGGCAGTTTGTTCCGTCATGGTGTCTTCCGGCACCAGGTCGAGATTTTTATTGCAGGCCGTGAATGAGATCAACCCTGCAGTTATTGCTATTATATAGATATTACTTTTCTTCATACAATCAGTTTTAAGAATTACAGACCTAATTTTATTCCGAATCTGAATATGCGCGGGTTGGGCAGCGTCAGTTCATCATATCCCGCTTTCAAGCCGGCGGATCCGTAGGCGCTTACCTCAGGATCGATACCGCTGTATTTTGTGATGATGAATACATTCTCTGCCTGCACAAACACTTTGGCGCTGTTAATGCCCGTCTGCCTTGCATTTTGCAATCCTCTTTTCCTGATATTGTATGCCAATGTAATATTACGCAGTTTCACAAATGAAGCATCTTCCAGAAAGCGGCTGATATTACGGCCGACCGTGTAATCGTATTTGCTGTAAAAAGATCCGGCGGTGTTGGAATTATTGACCAGTTTGGGTATATCGGTTTTGTCACCGGGCTTCTTCCAGTAGTTGAGCATGTCTTTGGAGAGATTATTTACATCGTCGCCAGCAAAGGAACCGCTGGTATAGGAATATAAAGCAGCTTTCGAGCCATTGAACATTTTATGTCCGGCAGCAAAGCTGAAGAAAAAGTCGAGCTCAAAACCTTTATACACGATATTATTGCCCAGGCCTCCAAAGAAGGAAGGCATTGCATCTCCCATCGCTTTGCGATGTGCATCCGGTTCATCAGGATAAACAACCTGTAAAGGCTGAGATAATATTTTACCGGTATTGTCCACCCATTGCGGCTGGCCTGTCTGCGCATCCACACCTGCCCACTGGTACATAAAAAATTCGGAGGCAGAATAGCCGGGCAGCCAATAGTTACCACCATATAATTCAATAGTGGCGGCAAGGCTTTCAGGATCGACTTTGTGCAATTTTTTAATAATATTCTTATTGCGCGAAATATTAAACGAAGTGGTCCATTGCAGGTTTCTCGTGTTGATATTAGCGCTGGTGACGGCAATTTCCCATCCGCGGTTATCAATATCTGCAAGATTCTGCTGCTGCAATGTAAAACCAAGGAATGAAGGGACAGCTGAATTCAGGATGGCATCTTTTGTCTGCCTGTTATAATAATCAACAGTGAGGGTTAAACGCGATTGCAACATTGCCAGGTCGAGGCCCAGGTCGAACGTGCGCGTACGCTCCCATTTTAAATTGGGGTTGGCCGGCTGGCTTACGCTGATGGTGCGCATATTGCCGTAAGTGGCGCTATAGGTGGCCAATCGATATTGCCCCTGGTTGCCATAATACCCTGCTCCGCCATCTGTTCCCGTAAAACCGATGCTGCCACGTATTTTTAATTGATCGATCGCCTTGACACTCTTCATGAAATTCTCTTCACTCGGTATCCATCCCAACGAAAAAGAGGGGAAGCCAACATAACGATGATTTTTTGCAAACCTCGATGATCCATCTACCCTGTAGGTTATGCCGGCCAGGTATTTATTCATCAGTTGATAATTCAGTCTTCCGAAGAAAGACACCAGCGCTGTTTTCTTTTCTATCGAGCTTAACACCCGGCGATCGCTGGCAGCAGAGACACTGTATATCTCATCGCTGAAGAAATTCTGGCCGGTAATGCTGGTGGTGTTTTCCACTGACGATTCATAGCTCTGGCCCACCACCGCATTGATTGTATGCAGGCCACCCAATGTTTTATTAACAGTAAGCGTGTTGTTGGTTACCCATTTACGATTTTGTGTGTTTGTTTCAGAAGCGCTGCCGGTCAACTGGTGTGGGCGGCTCTTATCCCTACTGTACGATCTGCTGCCGATGATATCGGTACCTATTTCGCTGCGGCCAACCAGCCAGGGTAGGAGCTTTATTTCTCCGTATATCAATCCCAGCACACGCGTATCGGTTGAATAGTTCTGGTTTCTTTTCGCTTTGGCAACAGGATTCAGGTCATCGTCTGGTCCGGTGGGGTTTGAGCCATTGCCCCAAAGGAAGCTGCCATCCGCATTATAAATGGGAAGATTGGGCGCCCGCAGTACTGCCTCGCGATACAACGATTGTGCGCCTATTCCACTGTTTTTGGCATAAGACAGAGATAGGTTCGCGCCTATTTTTATTTTATCACCAAGCTGTTGATCGGCGCCTATTTTTCCCTGGTAGCGGGTGTAATCATTATTGATTACGTAGGCAGGAAGTTTATCATAACCGGCGCTCAGGTAATAACTGTTCCTGTCGGTTCCACCGCTCATATTAATATTGGCGCTTGTTCCTACTGCCGTGCGGGTAATCGCGTCCAGCCAATTGGTGTTTATTCCCTTCGGAAATACTTTTGGAGCAGCCGGATTTACCGAATCATAATATGCGGTATAGAAATCGGCATATTCATCGCCCGTAAGCACATCGTGTAAGGCGAAAGGTTTACTGATGGAAGTGGACACCTGGGCGTTGATCTGGGTTCTGCCCGGCTGGCCCTTTTTCGTTGTGATCAGAATAACGCCTGCCGCTCCTCTCGATCCATAAATCGCCGTGGCGTAAGCATCTTTTAAAACCTCTATCGATGCAATATCATCGGGATTGATAGAGGCAAGTGGATTTTTTTCAAAATTTGTACCCTGTGTATAATCGGCAACGGCCTGCGTGCCACCGAATGCAAAACCCGGCGACGATCCCGGATTATAATTAACATTATTCGTTTCCTGCCCCAGGCCATAGATGGGTATTCCATCCACCACCACCAAAGGTGCATTGCCACTGTTGCTCAATGTGCTAAGTCCACGTATGGTAATTGCTGCCGCACTGCCCGGCACACCTGAAGACGGCGTGATCTGAACGCCCGGCAAGCGGCCGATCATCAATTGATCCACTGTCAGCGGGGGCGCACCAACGGGGTTGGGCTTAAGCGTAGCGACTGATCCGGTTAACTTTTTCGCATCAGTGGTTCCATAACCCACTATCACCACCTGGCTCAGGGAAGCCTGCAGCAGGGTTAGCGAAATGATGATATGGGTTTGTTCACCCACTTTAATTTCCCTGGGCTGATAGCCGGTGAAAAACACAGCCAGCATCTGGCCCGGCTCCGCTGAAATAGTGAACGCTCCTCTTTCATCCGACATCACCGCTTTTGACGTGCCCTTAACCATGATGGTTGCGCCGGCAAGTGGCAGGTCGTTCACCCCGGTAATGGTTCCGGTTATTTTTATTGGCGGCGCACTAAACAAAGACGGGAGAAGTGGGGTTCCCGCCTCCGCCCGCCGCTTAATAATAATTGTTTTATTCTTTAAAGAATAATCGAGCTGCTGATCTTCCAGGATCGCATTCATAAAATCGACAAGCGGCATATTCTTCGCAGAAATAGATACCGGCCTGGAAGTTTCAAGAAGGTTGGTGTTATAAAACACAAGCAAACCGGTCTGTTTTTCTATTGCAGAAAAAACTTCTTTCAGCCGTACATTCTTAACATCGAGTGAGATGGTCTGTGAAAGCGTTTTTGCTGATACATGCACGGAAATCACAAACAATAAAACGGATATTATTTTCATAATCCGCAGCGTTTCGGTTGATGGCCTGAGCTGGGTCAATACCCTGTACAACCAGTTGCCAGGTGCTTTTTTTTGCATAATTTCGTGACAGCCTACCTTTACCGGCAGGCAGGTTTTGGGTTGATAATAGCAGTTGAGAATACACAAATTTTAAATTGCCGGGTCAGCTCAACTCATCCGCCGAAAGTGTTCGAGCACTTTCGGTTTTTTTATTGCGCAAACCCGTTCGGATCAGGTAATCATATGCGGTATTTTTATTATTGAGTGATAATTAGTTTGTTTCCGTTTTCGATCCTGAATTGCAATCCCGATTCTTTAAGCGCTTCCAGTACCTGTGATAATCTCAGGCCCATATCCATTTTTCCGCCAAAGTGCATATCAGGTATTTTTCCATCTTTATAAATAATCTGCAGGTTATACCAGCGCGCCAGACGATTCATTGCCTGCTGCATGCTCATGTTCTCAAAGTTGAATACGCCATTCTTCCAACTGATGTCCTGTGCAATGTCTGTTTTTTCAATTTTCCCATTGCTGTACGCCTCGCCGGGCTGCAGTATTCTGCTATTGACCTTTATTGCGCCTTCGGCGAGAGAGGTCTTGTTCGCCTGCTCATCCGGATAATAATTGATATTAAATGAAGTTCCCAGCACGGTGATTTCGTCATTGCCTGCCTTAACGATAAAGGGCTGCGAATGGT
>JBGAJL010000040.1:0-34789 GCA_044224935.1 Flavitalea sp. | reverse complement strand
TGTCAAAGCAATTAAAAAGTCCAAGTCCTGAATTAATCCGTACCCTGAAAGATCCGAATCTATGAAAATGTTTATCCAACTATCCAAAGACCGTTGTCCAATCCTTGAAAAACCAAATTGATCCAGTGTCCGTTCCCACATTGGAAAACCACTGTTCTTACCACAACCCTAAGCAGTGATGTAATTGACCCTGCAGTTAGCCTGCGGGGTTTTTTATTTTCCTTAAGGGGATATCGTACAATTTAGCCCCCCCATCCTGATAATTTCTCATATTTTTGTTGAAGCCTAATAATATAATATGCAGGATAGCATCATAGATCTGAAAGGAGTTAACATTTACCAGGCCAAAACCCTGGTGCTGCAGAACGTGAACCTTACCGTTAAAAAAGGAGAGTTTGTATACCTGGTGGGAAAAACGGGAACGGGCAAATCCAGTTTATTGAAAACCCTGTACGGCGATCTTCCACTCCGTGAAGGGGAATGTACCGTGGTTGGTTTCGATATCCGAAAGATGGATTGGAAGAAAGTACCTTTTCTTAGAAGGAACCTGGGCGTTGTGTTCCAGGATTTTCAGTTGCTCACCGATAGAAACGTGAACGACAACCTGAAATTCGTGCTGCGGGCCACGGGCTGGAAAGACGAAAAACTAATGGATGAGAAGATCATCGATGTACTCGATAAAGTGGGATTGAAATCGAAAGGCTTCAAGATGCCTTTTGAGCTTAGTGGGGGCGAGCAGCAGCGTGTGGATATTGCAAGAGCTCTCCTGAATTCACCCAAGCTTATTCTTGCCGATGAGCCCACCGGAAACCTCGACCCCGAAACTTCCGATGAAATCATGAACCTCCTGTTTCATATTTCCCGCGACTATGGCACCGCCATTATGATGGCCACCCACGACTATCCTGTTATTAATAAATTTCCCGCTCGCGTGGTAAAAACAGAGCGCGGCCGCGTGATCGACAACGCCACCATCGAATTTTCATGATCTCGGTAGGGATACCGGTTTTCAACACGGATGTCAGGGACCTGGTATCGGTGCTTGCGGCCCAGATCGATCCCGCACTGCAGGAAATTATTGTGCTGGATGACGGCTCCGACAGCGATACGCTGCTGGTCAATGAAAGCATCGCTTCCCTGCCCGGTGTCCGGTATTTTCATAATGAAGTTAATACAGGGCGCATTTGTGCCCGTAATAAAATCGCCACGCTGGCTTCACATCAATGGCTCTTATTTCTCGACGCAGACAGCGGCATTATCGATGAAGGGTTCATAAAAAAATATCTCACCGCTATCGATGGCGATGCCGCAGTTATTACGGGAGGGAGGGTGTATGAACGGGTAAACCCTCTCTTGTGTGAATATGCCATGCACTGGAAATATGGAAAAAGCAGGGAAGGGCGCTGGCGCACAATGCCCGGCAATATAAAAGGATTTCAGTCGAACAATTTTCTTATCCGCCGGCCTGTATTTGAACAGATTTCGTTTCCGGGAAATACGAGTGGTTATGGACACGAGGATACCTGGATGGGCATTCAGCTGGAAAAGCACTGTTTCAACATAAAACATATAGATAACCCCGTTTTACATCTGGGCCTGGAAACCACCGCGAAATTCCTGGAAAAATCCGGAGAAGCGTTACGAAACCTGAATAGGCTCCGGCAGCATTGCGACTCACAGACCCTTGCGCAGCATGTGAAATTGTACCGGAAATATCTCTTCCTGCGAAAGACCGGGATGGGCGCAGGCGTCAGGCTGCTGTACCGGCTGTTCAGAAAACAGGTGGAAAGAAATTTATATTCCTGTAATCCCGATTTGTTTTTATTCGATTTCTACCGGATGAATTTTTTCCTGTCGCTTAATCGGCAACGCGCGCCTCTCTGAAGCAACCAGCATAAAAAAGCTCCAGTCTTTTTCTTCATTTTGCCAGTTAAATTTTCTCTTGCAGGCAATTCTTCGCAAAGCCGCTTGTGCAGCAGCTCATCATTCAGCAGGATATTGAGGGCATCTGCAATTTCGGCCTCGTGGCAACCATCGATCAGCAATGCGATTTCAAATTCATCATTAATCTTTTTATAGGCCGGATAGTTCATGCATAATTGCGGCACGGCTGCGTGCATATAGTCGAAAAAACGATTGCCCAGCGATAAATAATTGCTCAGCCCGTTATTTTCGAACAGGGTGATGCCAATCCATGCATCCGTAGTGTACTTTCTTAATTCGGCCGGCAATAGTTTTCCTTTAAATAAAACCTTTTCATCAAGATCATTTTCTTTTACCAGCGCCTGCGCCTGCCGCATGAAGTTTCCATCGCCGCATACGATCAGGGGGGCATTCACATTTTTCATCGCCGGTATCAGCATTTCAAAACACCTTCCCTCGTTAACCGACCCCTGGTACAGGATATATTTCATTTTCCGGTCAGGAAAGGAGGGTGTCCGGAGCACCGGCAGGTTCCGGATCACTTCATAGTTTACAGCATACATTTTCTGAAATTCCCCTGCTATAAGATCATTCACGGTGTACCCCGACCGGAACCGGGGTACGCAATATTTTTCTATGGATTTCCATATACGATGCACGCGGGGCCTCGTCACTACCTCCTTCATTTCACAAAACAGTTCATGCGCATCATAAACGCGCCTGATTTTTCGTATTGCGGAAATAAAATAACAGGGGAGAATAGTGTCCAGGTCTATCGCGCATACCAGGTCCGTTTTTCTGAATAATAAAAAGAAAAAAAGCCGCAGATTGTATTCTGCATAAAACAGTACACCCTTGTTAAAAAAACAACGGAGCCGTTTTTGGATAAACGGCATCGTTTCCAGTGAAACGGAATTTTTCAGCATTCTTCCTATCAGCGTCACCTCGTAATCGTCCGACAAAGACGTGCAAATGCGGATCATGCGCTGATCGTAGCTCAGATCATTTGTTACGGTAAAACATAATCTTTTTTCCCCGCGCTCATTCAGATGTAGTTTGAATGAATGGCGATGCGGCGTAGATCTGTTCAATCATTGCCACCGATTTCAATGCTTCGGGCGCCTGCAGCAAAAGATGTCCCGGATCATTTAATGCTTTTATGAGTTCGCGGTACACGATATCATGATGGCTCATGCTGCCTTTATAGTAGCCATAATCATTTGCGCCGGCCGGATCATCCGGAGGAGCCGTTTCATTTTCCACTGAAAAATAATCGATGCGGTTGAGATACTGACCGCCGATTTTCACTGTTCCCTTTTCCCCGAACAGGCTCAGCGATCCTTCCATATTCGAGAGATGTGCGTTGATGGTATAGTGCAGCGAGCCAATGGCGCCGGTTTTCATTACAATAGCTGCGCTGCCCGTATCCTCGAACTCGATACTGTTTTTATGCAGAAAATTGGCCCTCCAGCCGCTCACCGATAAAATATCGCCCAGGAACCACTGCAGGAGATCTATAAAATGACTGAACTGGGTAAATAGCGTTCCTCCATCGAGCAAACGGGTTCCCCGCCAGGAGCTGTTCTGATAATAAGCCGCCGGCCTGTTCCAGAAACAATTGACCTGAAAGCCGGTGACTGTGCCAAGCCTTCCTTCGTCGAGGAGCCTGCGAACGGCCAGTACCGGTTTATTGAACCGGTTTTGCTTTACAACGAACAATTTTCTTCCCGCCCTTTCTGCTGCGTTGATCATTTTTCCGCCATCCGCTACCGATAGGGAGAGGGGTTTTTCGCAGAGCACGTGGCAGCCCTTTCCGAGCGCTTTTATCGCATGTTCGGCGTGCAGGCCATTAGGAGTGCATACTACCACTACGTCAAAATCCGCTGCGTTCAGCATCGATTCGATGGAATAAAAGGGGAGAGCGCCGTACTTCCGGGCGAAATCGTCGGCTTTCAGCGGGTCGAGGTCGCAAACGGCTATCAGCAGCCCGGCGGACCTTATCTGGTCGGCATGCCGGCTGGCGATGCTTCCACAACCGACGATAGCAAAACGGTACGACATGGCGCAATATTAAAATAAGTATGTAAAAAAAAGACTATTTACCAACTTAAGATTCAAATTATTACTTAACTTCGCGAACTTGTTCAAAAGAACAGATGACTGGATGCTTAAAAAAAACCTAGATGTCTTATTTAACTAAAGAGAAAGTTTCAACATTTTTCAAAGATTTTGGCGGGGAAGCAAAGAACACAGGATCAATTGAGGGTCAGGTGGCCCTGCTTACTGAACGTATCAACCGTATTTCTGAACACCTGCAAAAGAATAAACAGGATTTCTCAACCCATCGTGGTCTGATGAAACTGGTAGGCCAGCGCAAGCGCCTGCTCACTTACATGAGCAAACATAACCTTCAGGGATATCGTGCGCTGATCGAAAAACTCGGCCTGAGAAAGTAACCATTGTTTATGGACAACTGATAATATGTTCCCAACTGCTGTTTCAGTTGGGAATATTTGTTTTTTGTTGAGCCCACTCTATAATTTATTAAAAATATTTTTCTATGCTATCGCAACCAATCAGCGTAACCTTTGATATTGCCGACGGCCAGCAGGTCGTTATAGAAACGGGTAAACTTGCCCGCCAGGCCGATGGCGCCGTTACCGTGCGTCAGGGCAACTGCATCCTGCTCGCGACCGTTGTTGCCAATAAAGAACCCAGGGAAGGACAGGAATTTTTCCCGCTGTCTGTCGACTACCAGGAAAAATTCGCTGCTGCCGGACGTATACCCGGATCTTTCTTCAAAAGAGAGGCGCGGCTGAATGATTATGAAATTCTTACCAGCCGGCTGATAGACCGCGCCCTGCGCCCGTTATTTCCCGAAGATTATTTCTGCGATGTGCAGGTATTGCTTTCGCTGGTGTCCAGCGATGCCGAAGTAATGCCCGACGCACTGGCCTGCCTTGCCGCTTCCGCTGCTCTCGCAGTTTCTGATATTCCCATTAAGGAAATTATCAGTGAGGTGCGCATCGGCCGCATCGATGGTAAGATGATCGTCAATCCTACCCGCAGCCAGCTTGAAAAATCTGATCTGGAATTCATTATTGCCGCTACTGAAAAGAACCTCATGATGGTGGAAGGAGAAGCCAGCGAATGCAGTGAAGAAGACCTGGTAAAGGCGCTCGAAATTGCGCACGAAGCCATCCGCGTTCAGATCAGGGCCCAACAGGAACTGAGAGACAAAAAAGGAGTGACAGCAAAGAGGGATTATAAAAAGCCCGAACAAAACGAAGAGCTGAATCAGAAAGTGATTGCATTCGCAAAAGACAGGGTTTACCAGATTTCCAGGGCAGCCAGCAGCAAACATGAACGCAGTGATGCTTATGATAAGCTGAAAGACGAGATGCTGCTTGCAGTGCTGGGCGAGGAACCCACAGATACCGACAAGAAGCTTGCTAAAAAATATTACGAGGATCTGAAATGGGAAGTGGTGCGGAACATGATAATCGACGACAAGGTGCGCCTCGATGGCAGTTCACCCGATCAGGTCCGTCCCCTGGCCATGGAAGTGGATCCGCTGCCTACCCCGCATGGATCTTCCTTATTCACAAGAGGTGAAACCCAGTCTCTTACAACGGTTACTTTCGGTACGCCTTTAGATGAATTACTGGTCGAAAGTGCTGCTAAATCTACCGAGTCGAAATTTTATCTTCATTATAATTTTCCTCCTTTCAGTACCGGGGAAGTAAAGATGCTTCGTGGTCAGAGCAGGCGGGAAGTAGGCCACGGAAATCTGGCCATGCGCTCATTGAAGAAGATGATGCCGGGAAATGATTATGCCTATATACTGTACGTGTGGTAAGCGATATTCTTGAATCCAACGGTTCTTCCTCAATGGCAACGGTTTGCGCAGGGTCACTTGCATTAATGGATGCAGGCGTTCCCATTCCCAAGCACGTGAGCGGAGTGGCCATGGGATTGATCACCAGAGCCGACGGAAAGTATGCCATCCTCACCGATATCCTGGGTGATGAAGACCACCTGGGCGATATGGACTTTAAGGTAACCGGAACCCGTGATGGCATCTGCGGTGTGCAGATGGATATCAAGGTAGACGGTTTAAGCATGGACACGATGAGGCAGGCGCTTCAGCAGGCCCGTAATGGCCGCCTGCATATCCTGGAAGCGATGTACGAATGCATTGCCGCTGCGCGCCCGGATGTGAAACCGCATGCTCCACGAATGGTGAAGATCTTTATCGACAAAGAATTTATCGGTGCTGTTATCGGGCCGGGTGGTAAAATCATCCAGGAGATCCAGAGAGAAACCGGCGCTACTATCAATATCGAAGAAGTGGGCAACCAGGGTGAGGTAAGTATTTTCTCACCTGAAAAATCCGGTCTGGACAAAGCGCTGAACTGGATCAAAGGAATAGTAGCCATCCCCGAAGTAGGAGAAACATATGAAGCAACTGTCAAATCGGTAATGCCTTACGGGGCGTTTGTAGAGTTCATGCCAGGTAAGCAGGGCTTGTTGCATATCAGCGAGATATCCTGGAAGCGGCTCGAAAACATGGAAGGCGTGCTTAACGAAGGAGATGTATTAAAAGTAAAACTGATAGGGCTCGACCAGAAAACAGGCAAATTCAAGCTCAGCCGTAAGGTATTAATGCCTAAGCCCGAATTCAATAAACCGGCTAATGACGGATCTGCCAAATAGAAGTCGGAAGTTAAAAGTGAACGTTCAGTCCACTTTTAAGTTTTACGTTTTGACTTTTAACTTCTATAATTATTAGGTGGTTTTTGTTTATTTTTGATGACTTATCAATTTCCTATTCAATGACTGAACTTTTACTCATTGCAATAGCTTACCTAATAGGCTCAATACCGACAGCGATCTGGCTTAGCAAAGGCTATTTCGGAATCGATATCCGGGAATATGGTAGCGGAAATGCAGGCGCCACGAACACTTTCAGGGTTCTGGGCCCGCGTTGGGGCTCTTTTGTAATGGTTATCGACATCCTGAAGGGAGCGGCTGCTACCAGCCTGTATGTTTTTCTTCCTTACTACATGGGCAATGAATGGGATCGCACCAACCTCATGGTTGGCCTGGGCCTGGCCGCAGTGCTGGGACATATTTTTCCTATCTGGGCGGATTTCAGAGGCGGCAAAGGCGTAGCGACTTTGTTTGGAATGATCATCGCTATCCAGCCACTTGTAGCTGGATGCTGTGTGGCCGTATTCATTTGCGTTTTATACCTGACGCGATTCGTTTCGCTGAGTTCCATTCTTGCCAGCATCGCATTCGCGGTGTTTATTCTTTTCATCTTTAATGAACAGGAACCTTTATACAGAGCTTTTGCCATCACCGTTGCTTTGACTGTTATTCTCACTCATCAAAAAAATATCAGCCGTCTTCTCAGAGGCAGCGAAAGCAAAGTGCCTATCTTAAAGCACCGTGACAGAAGAAGAGAAAGAAGAAGAGCCGATAAATCATAACTATTTTTATATTACGTGGTATAAGTATTGACTCATTCTTTCAAAACTATTTGCATGAAAAAAATTCTTTTCATCGTTCTGATCGGCAGCGTTATTCTTGGCTGTAAGCATAATGCCATTACGGGCCGTAACCAGCTTGCCATATTACCCGAATCGGAACTGCAATCCATGGCGCTCACGGAATATAAACAGTTTCTTGATTCCGTTCATGTTGTAAAATCATCCAACAGGGATGCAGAAATGGTAAAAAGGGTAGGGCAGCGTTTGGTCACTGCAATCAATAATTATTATACGGCGAAGGGATTGGCGCAGGAATTGGCCGGATACCAGTGGGAATACAATCTTGTTGAATCGAAGGAAGTAAATGCCTGGTGTATGCCGGGAGGAAAAATAGTAGTGTATACCGGAATATTACCGGTTACACAAAACGAGACCGCCCTGGCGGTTGTACTGGGTCATGAAATTACACATGCACTGGCCCATCATGGAAACGAGCGAATGAGCCAGCAGATGGTGGCACAGGGAATTGGTGTTGTGGGTGGCGTGCTGACGTCGGGAAACTCGCAGGTGAGCAACATCTTCAATAACGTTTACGGCCCCACCGCACAGATAGGCGTATTGTTGCCCAATTCAAGAAAGCAGGAACTTGAGGCGGATCATTACGGATTGATATTCACGGCAATGGCCGGTTATAATCCCGAAGAAGCTATTCCGTTCTGGGAAAGAATGAAGCAGCTCAGTGCCGGCAACAGCACCCCCGCCTTATTAAGCACGCACCCGACAGACGATGTGCGGATTGAAAAATTAAAAGAATTGATGCCGGAAGCGCTTAAATACTATAAGGCAGCCCAAAAATGACAATTAAATTTTTGGGTAAGGGTTTTATAGCGTAATTTTGCAATCCGATTGAGAATTTTCTCCAGAAGCTAAAATTTTTGTGCATGCTGCAAAATCTGTTAGAAAAACTTCAGTTCTCCGAACAGAAAAACGTACTTATCCAGGGGCTTCCCTCTTCAGTTGAAAAACAATTTGTCAAGATCGCTTTCGCGAAAAATGTTACTCCGCTTTTAAAGACAAGAAAAATTGATTTTGCATTAGTATTTGCAGTGAATGTAAATCAGTTGAATGGTATCCTGAACGATGTTTTACCCGCTTTGCACGAAGAGGGTATATTCTGGATCGCTCATCCCAAGGCAAGTTCTAAAATAGCAACGGACCTCAGCAAATCATGCAGTTGGGATTGTGTACGTAATAACGGTTTTGAAATACTCGATGAAGTTTCTCTCGATCATGTATGGAGCGCCGCGAGATTTAAGAAACGTCCGGTAACGGCAGCCGTACAGCCTGCCCGCAAAACCTCCAGGAAAGCCGAATTGCAGGAAGCCGTTTAATGTTCAACGGAAGTGTTGATCAATCTGCTGAAGCGTTTATCCTTTGCCAGCCAGCTGTCTTTAACGGGGATCATCCAGTTATTTTTAAACTCCTGCAAGTTCAATACTACGTTGTTGAAATAAAGGGTCGAAGCATCGATAAAATTATTTTCCAGCGCATAAGAAAGCTGAGCGAAAGGAACCATCTGTACTTTTTCCTTTACGAGGAATGCCAGCATTAACCGGTCGAAAAGATTTACGCGAAACAGTTGTTCGATCTCTTTAATGAAACGGACCGAGCTGTCGGTGCTGCAACCACTCACACCTGTTGCGGTTTCATCAGCTATCAACACAATAAACTGGCCGAAGAATAAATTAGCAAACCCCTTAACAGGTGTGCCGTGAGAGTTCCACTTGTCGACAAATTCTTTCAGCATGTCTTCGATCTGAAAAGATTCAGGTAAAGTAAACAATCGGTTGCTCTGGTAAATCCACACGCGGGAACTGTCATGAAAATCTTTGGGGAGAAGTGCTTCAAAATTCATGTTCATGAAGCAAAATTAAGATTATTCCATCGAAGCGGCTACAAGCTCAGCAATATCCATCACCTGCACCTCGTTTTCTTTTTCATTTGCCTTTACGCCATCGGTGAGCATTGTATTACAAAATGGACATGCAGAAGCGATAATGTTTGCGCCTGTGCCTGTTGCCTCGGCAGTTCTTTCGATATTAATTCTTATTCTTCCTTTTTCTTCTTCCTTAAACATCTGTGCACCGCCTGCGCCACAACAAAAACCATTGCTGCGGCAGCGTTTCATTTCTACTAACTCGGCATCAAGCGCTTCAAGCACTTTACGTGGCGCTTCGTAAATATCATTCGCTCTTCCCAGGTAACAACTGTCGTGATAGGTGATTTTTTTGCCTTTGAAGCTGCCGCCTTCTTTCAATACCAGTTTTCCGTTATCGATTAACTGCTGGAGAAAAGTAGTATGGTGGATCACTTCGTAGTTTCCTCCGAGAGCCGGGTATTCATTTTTCAAAATATTAAAGCAGTGGGGACAGGCCGTAACAATTTTTTTTACATCATAATTATTCAGGGTCTGTATGTTCTGATAGGCCATCATCTGAAACATAAATTCATTTCCTGCCCTGCGTGCCGGATCGCCGGTGCACATTTCTTCATTACCCAGAACAGCATAGGAAATATTCAGTTTCGACAGAATAGTGGCGAAAGCTCTTGTGATTTTCTGCGCCCGCTGGTCGAAGCTTCCGGAACAACCTACCCAGAATAAAATATCAGGAACATTTCCTGTGGCAAATAGTTCGGACATCAGCGGTACAGCCATTCTTATCTGTTTATGATTTACAAATATATTATTTTGCAACATAGCATCATAGCAACGTATACAATGAAGTTGGCCAGAATATTTTTTACAGGACTGATGATCAGTTTTCTGGGTACGCTGCCCTTAGGCACCCTGAACATCTCCGCAATGCAGATTTCCGTTTCCGATGGAATTTCTCCCGCGCTATGGTTCGTACTGGGCGCCCTGCTGGTGGAAATATTTTATGTGCGCGTTTCACTGGTAGCGATCAATTGGGTATTTCGCCATAAAAAGCTGTTTAAATGGCTCGAATGGATAACAGTGGTTATTATCGTTGCGCTTGCGGTATCGAGCTTCTATGCAGCCACACAGCCAGGCATTCACAAAAACATAATACTTTCGGGCGGCATTCACCGGTTCTGGCTGGGTATAATGATGAGTGCGGTGAACCCTGTGCAGGTACCCTTCTGGTTTGGCTGGAGCACCGTTTTATTTACCAAAAAAATACTGGAACACCGTGCGGATCAGTATAATTTTTATATCGCAGGTATAGGGCTGGGCACATTCACCGGCAACCTGGTCTTTATTTTCGGTGGCCGGCTGATTGTTGAAAAATTAAACACCAACGAAAAAATACTGCACCTCGTTATCGGATGCATATTTGTGATTACGGCGCTGATCATGATCTGGAGAATCCTGAATAAGAAGGAAGAAAAGATTATTGAAGATCCGCTCTCCATTGATCCCTTTCACCGGGATTGAATTTCCAGGGAGCAAAATTATTTTCAATATTAGAGCTCATCGCGTTCCACTCGGCCGGGGCATCACTGTCTTCCATGATCAGCGCCCGGCGCAATTCGAGAATGATCTCGAGCGGACTGATGCTTACCGGGCATTCCTGTACACAGGCGTTGCAGGTAGTGCAGGCTCTTAACTCTTCGGGGGTAATATAATTATAAAGCAGCGTGTGACCATCATCTTTAAACCCACCATTTGTTTTTATATTCTTTCTCACTTCCTGCATGCGGTCGCGGGTGTCCATCATGATCTTTCGCGGTGATAATAACTTCCCTGTTTGCGTGGCGGGACAGGCGGCACTGCATCGCCCGCATTCGGTGCAGCTATAGGCATCCAGTAAATTTCTCCAGCTCAGGTCGAAAATATCTTTAGCGCCGAATTTCTGCGGTGGCGCCGCGTCTGTGGGCGCCAGTTCAGGCTGCATGGCATACAGCACCTCATTTTGCACCGCGGGCATATTTTTCATTTCCCCCTTCGGCTGAAGACGGGTATAATAGGCATTCGGAAATGCGAGGACGATATGAAGATGCTTGGAAAAAGGCAGGTAATTTAAAAATACCAGTATACCTGCAATATGCATCCACCAGGTAGTCCGTTCAAAAACATGAAGAGTGCCGCTGCTAAAGCCGTTTAGCAGGGGATGAAGCAGGGATGATACCATGAAATCACCGGTCTGATGAAGGGCATATTCACCATACATCCTATGCTGGAGAAGCGTATCCGTTGCATTCATTTTCAAAAACAACGACATCAGTATGATCTCGGTGATCAGGATAATATTGGCATCGCTTCGCGGCCATCCGTCAAGGTCACGGCTGCGAAATCTTTTTAACCGGATAATATTTCTGCGTATCAGAAAAATAATGCAACTGATCAATACACCGGCTGCCAGCAGTTCAAAGAAATTAATAACAAAAGTGTAGAAGCGGCCAAGAAAGGGAGCAAAAAGCCTGTGGGTGCCGAACACACCATCGAGAATAATTTCAAGGATCTCGATATTGATGATGATAAACCCGGCATATACGATAAAATGCAATACGGCGACCAGTGGTTTGCGGAACATCTTTTTTTGTCCGAATGCCAGCAGTAAAAGATTTCTCCAGCGGTCGGCAGGATGGTCGCTGAAATTCTCATCCTTTCCAAGCCTGATATTGCCGGCGATCTCTTTTACCTTTTTGCTGAACAGCCAGATGGCCGTGGCCAGCAACAGTACGAATATAATTTGCTGCAGGTAAGACATGCGATCAGATTGATAGCCGCTAAGATAATAAGATATTGGTTTATTGGCTTTCTGCCGTTAGTTTTGGAAAAACTTAGTTATGCCGAAGAAGTATATTCTGGACGCAGAAACCGTTCTTATTAAACTGGAAAGGATGGCTTATGAACTGGTCGAAAATAATCTTGATGAAGAGTATTATCCTGGTTGGCATAAAAGATAATGGAAGCGTGATCGCCCGCAATATGGAACAACTGATAAAAAAGATCAGCCATATCGGTGTGCAGCGTATTGCCCTGAGCCTGGATAAAAAGAAGCCCGGTAAAATAGAACTGAGCGAAAACATACCGTTCGATGATAAAGTGGTAGTAATTGTGGATGATGTGGCGAATAGCGGCAAAACCATGCTTTATTCGCTGGCGCCGTTCCTTTCGTTTCATCCAAAAAAGATTCAGACGCTGGCGCTGGTGGCCCGTACGCACAAGGCATTCCCGATCGAACTGGATTATGCGGGACTGTCGGTTGCCACCACTTTACAGGAACACATCTATGTGGAAGTGAGCGGCGAAAAGATTTCAGGCGCTTATCTCGAATAATTTCTCCCCATTCGTTTAAAACCTGATCCAGTGACCGCGCAGTTTTCCGTCGCTGTTCCATTCGATGGCAGGTGCGGGAATTTTAATCATATTCAGTATAAAAAAAGCCGACCGCAGAAACCTGCTTTTCGTTCTGATCTTTGTCAGATCCACATCGGGCGAAAGATAAACCCTTCTCACCCGTTCCATAGATGAATAGTCATGCAGTGTTCCGTTTTTATCCGTCCAGATATTCGACCTTGCACCCATCATGCCGTCCGACCCATATCCGATTGCAATATTCAGCCATTTTGGAAACGTATTATCCCGTGAAAGAAAACCGGCAATGTTTGCGCTCAGCCAGTAGGTTTGAGAATTATAATCTTTCAGCATCCGCTCGGGAATTGATTTTCCAAAAAGCTCATTGCGCCTGCCCGACAGGCCTGAGGGATAGTGATAAGGCTGGTAGCCCAGTTTAATCTGGATTTTTTGTTCCTGCCATAACATTTCCTGTGCGGAAAATAAAGAGGCGCCCAGCATATTGGCGCCCATGTCGCCCCAGCTAAATCCCCATTCGGAAGAAAAGCCATCCTGCAGTTCGATAATCGACTGGTACATCAGCCCGCTTACGCCGCCTAATATGGCGGAGGTATTTTCATTCAGGCCCGACCATCGCCACATCCGGGCCGATGCTCTGCTGAGCGTGTAGCCTGTCCACAGGTGTCCCGCTTTATCCATCTGGTTCCACTCGGCGTTATCGTTGAAAAAATGAAAAGCCGACCGCGGGTAGCCGGCGTACCATGCTTTATTCAGCGCGATATAAGAACCTGTCCAGAAAGCAGTGTTGGCGCCCGCGGTGATCCATATCCGCCCTTTATTTACGGCAGTCAGCGACGAATCATTTTGGCCGAAACCGGTGGCAAAAACAGTAACCAGCAGGCATAGTATGAGGATGCTTTTTACCACTGCGATAAAGGTAAATGTTTTATATTGCTATCTAAACGATTCACAATATGGATGAAGCAATTATAAAGAGATCCAATGCCTGGCTCAATGGTAATTTTGATGAAGAAACGAAATCTGCTATCCGGAAATTGCAGCAGGAAAATCCAAATGAGCTCGCCGATGCATTTTACCGCAATCTTGAATTCGGTACCGGTGGTCTCAGGGGCATCATGGGTGTGGGCACTAACCGTATGAACCGATATACCGTGGGCATGGCTACGCAGGGGTACGCGAATTATCTCAAACAAACTTATCCCGGCGGCATTATCCGGGTGGCTATAGCGCATGACAGCCGTAATAATTCACGGCAGTTTGCCGAAATAGTGGCCAATGTGATGGCAGCGAATGGTATTAAGGTCTTTTTATTTGAATCGCTCAGGCCCACGCCGGAGCTGTCGTTTACAATCCGTTACCTGGGCTGCCAGGGTGGTGTGGTTTGTACTGCTTCCCATAATCCGAAAGAATACAATGGATACAAGGCTTATTGGAGCGATGGAGGGCAACTGGTTCCCCCGCATGATAAAAATGTAATAAAAGAAGTAGAAAAAGTAGCTTCCGTAGACGATGTAAAATGGAGCGGCGGCGAAGATAATATTTCCATTATCGGTAAGGATCTAGACGAAGAGTATATCAAAATGCTGAAAACATTATCGGTCTATCCCGATGTGATCGCCCGCCAGCACGACCTGAAAATTGTTTATACGCCTATTCATGGAACAGGCATCATGCTGGTGCCGCAGGTATTGCAGCAATTCGGGTTCGATAATGTGACCATCGTGAAAGAGCAGGCACAGCCCGATGGCAATTTTCCTACCGTCGTTTATCCGAACCCGGAGGAAAGCGAAGCAATGAGTATCGGCCTTAAAAAAGCAAAGGAAATTGATGCGGATATTTTATTAGGAACAGATCCTGATGCAGACCGCGTGGGCATAGCCGTGAAAGATAACCAGGGCAACTGGGTGCTGATGAATGGCAACCAGACCGCCGTGCTCGCTTTCAATTATATGATCGAAGCAAGAAAGGCCAAGGGAATCGCCAAGCCGAACGACATGGTGGTAAAAACGATCGTCACTACCGATATGATCGATAAAATCGCAGCGAAGAATGACGTTAAATGCTATAATGTACTCACCGGCTTTAAATGGATCGCAGAACTGATCAGGGAAAAGGAGGAAAGCGAAAATTACGTGATCGGCGGAGAAGAAAGTTACGGTTTGATGGTCGGCTCGAAGCTGCGCGATAAGGATGCAGTTTCTGCGGTAGCCGTGCTTTGTGAAATGGCAGCATACGAAAAAGACAAAGGAAAATTACTGTACGATAAGCTCATTGATCTGTACGTTCAGTACGGATTTTATAAAGAAAGCCTTGTATCCATCACCAAAAAAGGAATGAATGGACAGAAAGAAATTGCGGATATGATGCAATCGTACCGTTCTAATCCACCGAAAACAATCAATGGCTCACCTGTCCTGCAATTATTGGATTATGAAACCCGCAAGGGCCGGAATCTGCAGACGGGGGAGGAATGGGAAATTCAGTTGCCCAGGTCGAACGTGTTGCAGTTTATCCTGGCCGATGGCTCAAAGATTTCGGCGAGACCCTCGGGCACAGAGCCCAAGATCAAATTCTATTTCAGCGTCAATGCCAAACTGGATAAGCCCGAAGATTTCAAAAAAGTGGACGGGCAGCTGAATGAGAGGATCAGTGGAATCATTAAAGACCTGTCCCTTTCCTGACAGGTCCGCAGCTGTTTTCGACCTGGCGCCGCAACTTAATTTATAAACTTTTAAATTGCGGCCTCATAACTTACCATGAAACCGACGTTCAACTACGGATCGGATCGGCTGACGACCAGTATCGCGATCTCCCTTGCCAAAGAGAATACAAAAGGCCTTTTTGCTGAAGACGTTATTCAAAAGATCAACGCCAGCCAGCAGCATGTGCAGGACATTATCACCACCAACCGTACCGTCTATGGTGTGAATACCGGCTTTGGTATTCTGGCCAATACCAGCATTTCCGAATCAGATACACGCACCTTACAGCATAAAATATTGCAGAGCCATAGCGTTGGCGTGGGTGAACCTGTTCCGCAGGAGATCGCAAAGCTGATGCTGATTACCAAACTGCATGCCCTGGCGCAGGGCTATTCGGGAGTGCAGCTCTCCACACTCCGGAGAATGGTATGGCACGTAGAAAATAATATTATTCCCGTAGTGCCTGAAAAGGGCTCCGTAGGTGCATCGGGTGACCTGGCCCCGCTGGCTCATTTATTTCTCCCGTTAATAGGCCTGGGTGAAGTGTATTATCATGGCGAAAGGATGAGCGCCGCAAAAATGCTGCAAAAAGAAAATCTTTCACCCATAACTCTTGGACCTAAGGAAGGGCTGGCACTCATAAATGGTACGCAATTTATTTTATCCTATGCGGTAAAAGGGGTAGAGCGGTTGCACAATTGCCTGCAGGCGGCAGACATAATCGGGGCAATGAGCCTGGAAGCGCTAACAGGCACGCAGGCGCCGTTTGACGAACGATTGCACCAGTTAAGACCTTATGCAGGAAGCCGGCTGGTGGCTCAACGATTAAGGCTGATGCTGCAGGGCTCGGCCATCATGCAGAGCCATATCGACTGTGGCAGGGTGCAGGATCCCTATTCACTTCGATGCATGCCGCAGGTACATGGTGCATCGAGAAACGCATGGCTGCATTTAAAAGAACTAACAGAAACAGAATTAAATTCAGTTACCGACAATCCGATCATTTTTTCGGCTGATGATACGATAAGCGGCGGAAATTTTCATGGCCAGCCACTTGCATTACCCTTGGATTATGCCTGCCTCGCTGCCGCCGAAACAGGAAATATTTCCGACCGGCGATGCTACTTATTATTAGAAGGAAAATGGGGATTGCCTATGCTGTTAATGAAAGATGTGGGGTTAAACAGCGGATTTATGATCCCGCAATATACCACGGCCGCACTGGTAACGGAGAATAAAACATTATGTTTTCCCGCCAGCGCGGACAGCATACCCACTTCACTCGGGCAGGAGGATCATGTAAGTATGGGCAGCATCAGCGGAAGAAAACTATCGAAAGTGCTGGATAACCTCGAGCATATCCTTGGAATCGAATTATTATCCGCCTGCCAGGCTATCGAATTCAGACGTCCGCTAAAAAGCAGCGGAATACTGGAATATGCGCACGAATATGTGCGCCGGTTTGTATCCTTTGCCCAGGAAGACAGGATCTTTGCCGATGATATCAACCAGACAGCGAAGCTGATCCGCGACTTTTCGTTTGTCCATCACTGTGAAAAATTCGCTTTGCAGAAAGGCATTCCACTGAATAAAGGTTTTGAACAGTTTACTCTCTCTGAAAATTAATGATCACAAAAGAAATATTCCATGTTATACGATTTTGCCAGATATAAGACACCCACAGGAACGCAGCTCAGTTGCAAAGGATGGGTGCAGGAAGCCGCGCTGAGAATGTTATTGAACAACCTCGACCCCGCAGTAGCCGAAAGGCCCGAAGAACTTATTGTGTACGGCGGCAGGGGAAAAGCCGCAAGAAATATCGAGAGCCTGGACCTGATCATTAAAGCGCTTAAGCAACTCGAAGAAGATGAATCGCTTTTAATACAAAGCGGAAAGCCCGTGGCGATGCTGAAAACACATAAAGATGCTCCCCGCGTTTTATTATCCAACTCGCAACTCGTTCCAAAATGGGCCGACTGGAAGCACTTTGATGAATTGGAGAAAAAAGGACTGATGATGTATGGCCAGATGACCGCCGGTTCCTGGATTTACATCGGTTCGCAGGGAATTGTACAGGGCACCTTTGAAACATTTGCCGCTATCGCAGACAAACATTTCAACGGCACCTTAAAAGGAACATTAAATGTAACCGCCGGCCTCGGCGGCATGGGAGGTGCGCAACCGCTGGCCATCACCATGAACGAAGGCGTTTGTCTTGCCGCCGAAGTTGAGAAATGGAGAATAGAAAAAAGGATCGAAACGAAATACTGCGACATATTAATTGAAAATATTGACGAAGCAATTGATAAAGCGTTGGATGCGAAAAAAAATGGTGAGGCTTTATCGATAGGTGTGGTATGTAATGCTGTGCATTTACTGGAAAGACTGGTTGAGCGGAATATTGTGCCCGACACATTAACGGATCAGACTTCCGCTCACGATCCGCTTATCGGTTATTGGCCCCACGCGATCGGCTACGACGAAGCGAAGAAATTGCGAACGGCTGATCCTGAAAAATACCTGGAACTTGCGGGACAGTCGATGTACCGGCATGTGGAATTAATGCTTGCCTTACAGGAAAAAGGAGCCGTTACATTCGATTATGGAAATAATATTCGCGCGCGTGCACAGGAGCGTGGGTTAAAAAATGCATTCGGATTTCCCGGCTTCGTACCTGCCTATATCCGGCCTTTATTCTGTGAAGGTAAAGGGCCATTTCGCTGGGCCGCATTAAGTGGTGATCCTGCTGATATCGCAGCAACAGATAAAGTGATCTGTGAGTTATTTCCAGAACAGCGATCGCTGCAACGCTGGATGAAACTGGCTAAAGAAAAAATTGCCTTTCAGGGATTACCGGCCCGCATCTGCTGGATAGGACAGGGCGACAGGGAAAAAGCGGGCCTTGCGTTTAATGAACTGGTAAGAACGGGAAAAGTAAAAGCACCGATTGTCATCGGGCGGGATCACCTCGACACCGGATCCGTGGCCTCGCCCAACCGGGAAACTGAAGCGATGATGGATGGAAGCGATGCCGTCGCCGACTGGCCGATATTAAATGCACTCGTCAACACGGCCGGCGGCGCAAGCTGGGTAAGCCTTCATCATGGTGGCGGCGTGGGAATGGGATATAGTATTCATGCAGGAATGGTTATTGTTGCAGATGGTACACCGGAAGCCGGGGAGCGATTAAAGCGTGTATTGCGAAATGACCCGGGAATGGGTGTTATCCGCCATGCCGATGCCGGGTACGATATTGCGAAAGACACAGCCAGAAAAAACCGGCTGGCTATTGAAGACAGGTTAAAATAATACATGCCTTCATCTATTATTACAAATATTAAATTGCTTGCCGGCATTTACGACGGCAACGATGCAATCAGGGGAAAAAGTTTATCCACCCTGCAGTCGATCCAGGATGCTTACCTGGTTATTGAAGGGGATGAGATCGCTGCGTTTGGCAGGATGAAAGAACTGAAATATAAAAGCCCTTCCCCGGGAATAATCGATGCGACTGATAAAATAGTATTACCTGCCTGGTGCGACAGCCATACTCATCTTGTTTATGCCGGCAGCAGGGAAGAAGAATTCGTTGATAAGATACACGGGCTCAGTTATGCCGAAATTGCCGCACGAGGGGGCGGCATTTTAAATTCTGCAAAAAAACTGTCGGACGCAAGTGAAGAGCAGTTATTCGCTGATACCTGGAAAAGACTGGAAGAAGCCTCCTTATTGGGAACGGCCAGTATTGAAATAAAAAGCGGGTATGGGTTAACGGTAGAATCGGAGCTAAAGATGCTGCGCGTTATAAAAAAACTAAAAAACCGGTCCTGTTTAAATATAAGGTCAACATTTCTCGGCGCCCACACATTTCCACTTGAATTTGTCAACGATCACCAGCGATATATCCAATTAATAACCGAAGAGATGCTACCCGTTATTGCGCAGGAAAAATTAGCCGATTATATTGATGTGTTTTGCGAAAACAGTTTTTTCAGCAATGAAGAAACAGAGCAGATATGCCGGGCAGGAATGAAATACGGGCTGAAACCAAAAATCCATGCCAATCAGCTGAGCTCATCGGGTGCTGTGCAGACCGGGATAAAATTAAATGCAATATCTGTAGATCATCTCGAAGTGATGGACGAAGCTGCGATCATTGCCCTGGCAGGTTCCCCCACGATTGGCACGCTGCTTCCCTCGGCCGCTTTCTTTCTGCGAATGCCTTACCAGCCGGCACGAAAGCTGATTGCGGAAAATTGTGCCGTTGCGCTGGCTTCGGATTGCAACCCTGGCTCATCGCCGGGATTTAATATGAATTTTATCGTGTCGCTCGCCTGCATCGGCATGAAAATGCTTCCTGAAGAAGCTATCAACGCGGCCACTTTCAATGGTGCCTGCGCCATGGAACTGCAACAGATCACAGGCAGCATCGCTACCGGCAAGAAAGCCGATCTTATTCTTACCAAACCGGTTCCATCGCTTGCGTTCCTGCCTTACTCTTTTTCTACCAACCTCATCGATAAAATATTTATTAAGGGAGAATTGATACATTAGCAGATGAAACATTTCAGGGTATATTCGAAGCAGGACGTTCTTTCGTTAACAAAACCCCGGCGTTTTGAAACCAAAGTCGGTGAAAGAATTCACGTGATAGCAGATAAGGTTGATCTTTTTGAAGAAATCAGTGTTTCTTCCGCCAGCTATATCTTATTTGGTATTTCCGAAGATATCGGAGTTCGCGCCAACGAAGGAAAAGGCGGCGCTGATTCTACCTGGATACCTTTTCTTTCTTCGTTTTTAAATATTCAGAGCAACGATTTTTTTTCAGGAGAAGAAATGCTGCTGCTCGGCCACTTTGACTTCGGCGACCTGAAATATCTTATCGAACAAAATGCGATGGACCCGGAAGAAAAGGTGGATGCTTACCGCCATGCTGTAAATACGATTGACGAAGAAGTGGAAACACTTGTAAAAATGATCACGGGAGCCGGCAAGATCCCGGTGGCCATCGGAGGTGGGCATAACAATGCCTATCCGCTGATTAAAGGTTCGGCGAAGGGCCTCTGCAAACTGGAAAAAATACCACTGAGCCAGATTAACTGCATTAACCTCGATGCGCATACCGATTACAGGCCGGCAGAAGGCCGACATAGTGGTAACGGTTTCCGTTATGCAGAGGAAGAAGGGTTTCTGAAGTTTTACTGCGCCATTGGCATTCATGAAAATTATTTGCAGCAGAATGTGTGGCTTGATATTGTAGAAAACCCCTTTGTCGATTTCATTACTTACGAGGACATCTTCATTCACGAGAAAAAAAGCTTCAAAGCATCAGTGGAGCATGCTATTGATTTTACCAATGATAGTTATACCGGCGTTGAGCTGGATCTCGATTGTGTCGACAATATTCTGGCCAGCGCGGAAACACCCTGCGGCATTCCTACGGCCCAGGCCCGTCAGTACATTAACCGTGCGGCCTTGCGTTGTAAGATTGCTTACCTGCACATCTGTGAAGGTGCATCCCAACTGGACGATGGAAGAAAGTCTGCCACCATTGGAAAGCTGATCAGCCATTTGGTAACTGATTTTGTAAAGGGATCGTTATCTTCATTGAAAGATTGAATAATGAAGACTACAACTGGTTGGGGCATCCTGGGCTGCGGCAAGATTGCCAAAAAGTTCGCTGCGGATTTAAGATACACTACTAATGCAAAACTGGTGGCTGCAGCAAGCAGGGATTTTGAAAACGCAAAAAGCTTTGCAAAAGAATTTCATGCCGAAAAAGCCTATGGCAGTTATGAAGAAATGGTCCGCAATCCCGAAGTGGATGCCGTATATGTTGCCACACCGCATAGTCATCATCACCAGCATACCCTGCTTTGCCTGGAACATAACAAAGCGGTCCTTTGCGAAAAACCTCTTTCGGTAAATGCCAGGCAGGCCAGGGAAATGATTGAGTTCGCCCAAGCTAAAAAAGTGTTTCTCATGGAAGCGATGTGGACAAAATTTCTTCCGCATCAGCAAAAACTGGAAGCACTCGTTAAAGAAGGAAAAATCGGTGATATAAAATCAGTAATTGTGAATTTCGGTTTCAGGCCACAGCCACCCATTCCACAAAGAGTATTCGATCCGGCGCTGGCAGGAGGAACCGTGCTGGACATCGGTATTTATAATGTCTTCCTGGTTACGAGCATTCTCGGCCAGCCTGACGCAATTGATGCCCATATGGTGCCGGCGTCAACGGGGATAGATGAACAGTGTGCAATTTTATTCCGGTATAAAAATGGAGCGATGGCACAGATGCTTTCAAGCTTTGTGTCGGATCTGCCGACCGATGCCAATATCAGCGGCACCAGGGGCCGGATTAAGCTCACTAACCGGTTTTATGCACCGGACAGTACAATCCGGTATTATGCTGAAAGAGCCGATAGCTTTGAGATTATTGAATCGGGATTCAACGGAGATGGTTTGGGTTATCAGTTCGAAACCCAGCATGTAGGGGAATGCCTGAGCAATGGCCTCACTGAAAGCCCCGTAATTCCCTTAAGTGACACATTAAAACAAATGGAGCTCCTGGATGAAATCAGGAGAATAGCGGGAATAACATATGCAGAAGATCGTTAAAACGGCAAATGCCCGGAACTAACCGGGCACCTGTCTGTTGTTTATCTGTACCTAATCCTAAAAAATTCTTTTGTCCCTCGCACCGAACGGTCTTGCACCTTCATTTCTTTGCGGCCTGTCAGACGCTATCGCGCGCTCCCTGTTCACCCGTGAACGATCGAGATGAATGTTATCCGGATTCCTGTCATTGCCCCGGTTATTGTTCCAGCCGGGTTGCCGGTTGTTGTTTCCGGCGTTGTTATCCCAACGGGGCTGATTGTTGTTATTGCCTGGATTATATCCTCGGGGCTGCCGGTTGTTGTTTCCGGCATTGTTATCCCAACGGGGCTGATTATTGCTGTTGCCTGGATTATATCCGCGGGGTTGCTGGTTGTTATTATACCTGCCCCAGTCATTATTTCTGGTGGGAGGCCTTTGCTGATCAAAGCGGTTATCAAAGCGATTGTTGCGGCTGCCAAACCGGTCATTCCATTGGGGACCGGCAATATAACGCACATTTCTCTGTGTATAGATGTTAATCACCGGCTGCTGCCTTCTGAAATAATAGTCGTTCCGGCGTGATGGAATGCAATACCTGTCAATGCCCGGGCGCATGATGTTTCCGGCTGCAGCATACATCCATCTATTGGAAGGAATGGAGTTAAATGATATATTAATGTCGGCTCCGAAGCCTAGCGGGGCCCATCCGTAGCAGTCATCCGCCTGGCTCCAGGCCACCCACGCGGGAGCATAATCATAACCGGGAATCCAGATCCAGCCGTAATAAGGATCGAGCTCCCAGCGGCCATAGTGGAAAGGAATCGATCCCCAGGCATAATCGGAGTTCCAATACCAGCCCTCGTCTGTATATTGCCACTGCCCGTTGGTAGCGTAAGGGCGGAAGCCCGGCTCGGTATATCTCCACACCCGGCCAAAGCGGGGTACATCCAGCCACTGACCATAAGGGCTAAGCTGGTTGTAGAATGAATTGAAGCTTACACTGGCGGAGAAACTAACCTGTGCTTTTGTTGTATTGTTAAGGGCTCCGAGACCGAAAAGGCTTATGAAAAGAATCGTAAAAGTTTTCATAACTAGCTGTTTAATGACGGGTTAGAGGCAATCGGTGTCAGCAGGCTTACAAAGGGTTTGTTAATATATTTCAGCGGTATCAGCACAGTGCAGACAGCATTTGTATATCGGGCATAGTAATTTGCAAAATCCTGGTTCTGTTCGGAAGCTGAAAAAATGTACTTTGTAATCGTTGCTTATGGAAAAGATCAAAATAGGATTATTCGTTCCATGTTATATTGACCAGTTTTATCCGCAGGTAGCCGTTGCTACTTTGGAATTGCTCGAAAAGCTGGGATGTGAAGTAGTTGTTCCGCTCAACCAGACCTGCTGTGGCCAGCCCATGGCCAACAGCGGCTATAACTCATTCACCGCCGGGTGCAATAAAAATTTTATTGAGAACTTTAAAGAGGTTGACTATATCGTAGCCCCTTCGGGCAGCTGCGTATTGCATGTGAAGGAGCACCTGCAGGACGACAACGTTGTGCTGGCGGATAAAATAAAGCGATCGGTATACGAACTGACAGAGTTCCTGGTGGACGTGCTGAAGGTAGAAAAAATAAACGCCCGTTTTCCACATCGTGTGGGCATGCATGTTAGTTGTCATGGTCAGCGGGGATTACATTTGTCATCGATGTCCGAACTGGTCGCCCCGCCGTTTTCAAAAACCGGAAAATTACTGGATATGGTAAAAGATCTGGAAGTAGTTCTGCCGCAGCGGCCGGATGAATGCTGCGGTTTCGGAGGCACGTTCTGCGTATTTGAAGAAGCTGTTTCGGTTAAAATGGGCAGGGACAGGATAGAAGAACACATGGCAAATAATGTGGAATATATAATAGGGAATGATGTCAGCTGCCTGATGCACCTCGAAGGAATTCTGAAACGGCAGAACAGCAGAGTACAGATAAAACATGTTGCTGAAATATTAAATTCTATTTAGCGGATGATACAACGAAAAGAACATGCGGAGCTGGCGGAGGAGTTCAACAAAAATGAGCCACGTGTAAACTGGCACGATGAAACACTTTGGTTTGTTCGTTCCAAAAGAGACCTGGCGGTACATCAATTGCCCGAGTGGGAACAGCTTCGGGAGCTCGGTTCCCAGATAAAAAATCATACGCTTTCCAATTTGGATTTCTATTTAAAGAAATTCGAACAAAAAGCTGCTGCAAATGGGATAACGGTGCACTGGGCGGCCGATGCCGGGCAGCACAATGAGATCATATATGACCTGATACAAAAAAATAATATCAGCCATGTAGTGAAGAGCAAATCGATGCTTACCGAGGAATGCGGACTGAATCCTTACCTGGAGGCGAAAGGAATTGAGATAGTGGATACCGACCTCGGGGAAAGGATCGTTCAGTTCAGGGGTGAACATCCGAGCCATATTGTTCTGCCAGCAATTCATCTGAAGAAAGAAGATGTAAGCAATACTTTTCATGAACATCTTCAAACAGAAAAAGGAAATAATGACCCGCAATATCTGACGGAAGCCGCGCGGCAACACCTGAGAAATAAATTCATACAGTCGCAGATGGCTATAACAGGAGTCAATTTTGCCGTTGCGGAGTCGGGAGGTTTTGTCGTTTGCACAAATGAAGGCAATGCGGATATGGGAGCGCATGCAGCTGCTATTCACATAGCGGCCATGGGAATAGAAAAAATAATTCCTGAAGTAAAGCATCTCGGCGTATTTCTGCGATTATTAACAAGAAGTGCCACGGGCCAGCCGATCACTACCTATTCGAGTCATTTTTTTAAACCGCGGGCAGGGCAGCAGATGCACATTGTGATTGTTGATAATGGCCGTTCCAGGCAGCTGGGAAGACCTGATTTCAGAAATTCATTAAAATGCATTCGTTGCGCAGCCTGTTTCAACACCTGTCCGGTATACAGAAGGAGCGGCGGGCACAGCTATCACAGCACTACTGCGGGTCCCATCGGCTCCATCCTCAATCCCAATATAGATATGAGAAAAAACGCGGATCTGCCTTTTGCTTCCACCTTGTGCGGATCATGCAGTAATGTTTGCCCGGTAAAAATCGATATACACCAACAGCTTTGGAAATGGCGGCAGATGCTGGCTGAAGAAGGATATGTTGCGGCTTCCAAGAAAGTGTCGATGAAGGGGATGTCGTTTATCCTTTCTCATCCGGCGCTCTACCGGGCTACCGGCAAATGGGCACGATGGTTTCTGCGGAATCTTTCATCCCTTTTCAAAAATAAATCGCTGAACCTCTGGTACAAACAAAGGGAAATGCCTGAGGCTCCGAAGAAAAGTTTTCGGGATTGGTATATTAAAAACCGGCAATGAATACAAGAGAACAGATATTAAATGCGGTGGCAGCAAACAAACCATCGCTACTTCCGCTTCCTGAAATCGATATCCGGAGAAATATTGACCGCTCCCGGCTGACGGAGCAGTTTATAACTATGCTTACCAAAATAGGAGGCAGGGTATCGAATGCTGCAACGATAGAAGATATCAAAGCCGATATTGAACAATGCAGGCGAAACGGTGAAAATGTTATCGACACGATTTATAGTACCCCTGCCGGCCTTCCGGGTGCCGGCGCGGCAATGCTTGAAACGGTCGACCGTGCTTACGTGGAAGGAACGTTTGGGGTTGCGGAAAATGGCGCCGTATGGCTCTATGAATCGAAGATGGTCAACAGGCTGCTGCCATTTATCTGCCAGCACCTGGTGATTGTTTTAAAGACAGAGAATATTGTAGCTGATATGCATGAAGCCTACCGGCAAACAGATGTTGCGAAGGAAGGATACGGTGTATTCCTTGCTGGCCCTTCGAAGACTGCCGATATCGAGCAGTCGTTGGTTATTGGGGCCCATGGGGCACGCAGCCTGCATGTTTTTCTTTTGGGATAAGAATGAATTTATACGGTAAGCCCTACATTTGCTAAATTAATTAGTGTGCCGGATGCCGTTGTTTATCGCTTCATTGAATTCGGGAAGTAATGGAAATTGTTACTACGTAGGGAACGAGCAGGACGCCGTGCTTATTGATGTGGGTATATCCTGCCGGGAGCTGGAGAAAAGAATGCACCGCCTCGGGCTGGACATTAAAAAGATCAGGGCGATATTTATTTCACACGAACATACGGATCACATTTCGGGGCTGGCAATCACTGCAAAAAAATACCGGCTCCCTGTTTATATTACTGCCCGGACTTTTCGCCATGCGGGTGTTTCACTGAACGAAGATGCCGTATTTTCATTTAATGCCGTACTGCCTGTGGTGCTGGGTGAACTGTCCGTTAAAGCATTTCCGAAACATCATGATGCAAGCGATCCGCATAGTTTTGTGGTTAGTTCCTCTTCCGGAATAAACGTGGGTATTTTTACCGATATTGGTAATCCCTGTAAAGAACTGGTTGCGCATTTTAAACAATGCCATGCTGCTTTTCTCGAATCGAATTATGACGAGAATATGTTGATGAATGGCCGGTATCCTCATTTTCTTAAAAATCGCATCCGTGGGGGACTGGGGCATCTTTCCAATGACCAGGCACTGCAATTATTTACAGACCACGGCCCGGAATTCATGAGCCATTTGTTGTTATCTCATTTATCAAAAGAAAACAATAGAGCCGAGCTGGTATATGAGCTGTTTGCTTCACGTGCCGGTGCCACGCATATCGCCGTGGCATCGCGACATGAAGAAACGCCTGTTTTTGAAGTGAACGGAAATGGAAAGAATTCTATTCCTCATTTTTATCCGCAGGAACGGGTGCAATTAAGCTTATTCTGATCCGCAGGAAATGAATAATTGTTCTTCTTTTATAAAATCCCCGCTTCCACCAATTGAATGTGAAAGCGGGGCAAAACCTATAGTATCTTTCGGAAGATTTGTCTATGCTATTGTTTAATGAATTTGATGGGGGCATATCCTGTTAAGCCTGTTTTTGCCGATGCATAATAAACACCCGGCGCAAGATCATTGATAAAAATGGTCTGCTGCAATATTGCCTGCGATTTGGAAGCCATTATATTTTTAATCACTCTTCCGTTCAGATCGTAAATACTAATGTTTGTCCGTCCGTTTTCTTTGGAAGAAAGCTGCAACTGTAATGTGCCCGAGGCAGGATTGGGGCCAATATTGCTAAGGCCTTCTTTTGAATTGACTTTTGCGATTTCAGTGATGCCGTGCCCATTACCAATTGTTACAGATGAAACAATGCTGTTGATAGTTACGGTCGTTGCGGATGAAGCTGTCTTTGCAGTGCTGTTTATGGGTTTCACATATGGATTTACTACGGTGATGTGCATGTCGGCCGATGAAGTAGCATTGTTATTGTCCGTCACAATTACGCGGAATGTGTATGCACCTTCCACCAGGTTTCTTGCATAAGTCTGCAGTTGAGTAGTGTCATCAATGCTGTATTGTGAAGGGCCACTCACTTTATACCAACGCACTTTTGTTATCCACCCGTCCGGATCACGTGAGCCACAGGCGTTGATAAGGCTCTGTGGCCAGCCGGTATTGGTCACCACATCAGCGCCTGCCATTGCATGGGGAGGAAGATTTTTGATAACAGGTTTGGGTGCGGGTGCATTTACGGTAATGGTCATGTCATCCGATGCAGAAGCGCCTTCGTTATCGGTCACGGTCACACGGAAAGTATATACACCAACAGTGAGGTTTCTTGCATAGGTTAATAATTTTGTGGAGTCGTCGATGGAATATTGAGCGGGGCCGCTCAGTTTTGTCCAGCGCACTTTAGCGATCCATCCATCCGCATCTTTCGATTGGCCCGCATTTATCATACTCTGTGGCCAGCCGGTGTTGGTCAGCACATCAGCGCCGGCATTGGCAGTTGGAGCTTTGTTTGTATTTGAAGAGCTGTTGCCGGAAGTATTATTGTTTGAAGAATTTGCCGTTGAAGAATTATCCCCTGATGAGGGGCCTCCGGGCCTGACAGGCGTGAGCTCTATATCTTTTTCCGGTACGGGGGATGCGGCAGCAAGCGAGTTCACGGTTATTGTCACAGTGTCTCTTGTAAATGCAGCACGATTATCGACTACGGCAACCTCGAAAGTATATTTGCCGGGAAGAGTAATTCCTGCGAAAGTAGTTGATGAATTTCCACTCATCGGGAGAACGATTTTTCCGCCGGAAGGACCTGATAGTTTTCTCCAGACATATCTTACCAGCCTGCCATCCTTGTCAGTGGATCGGGAAGCATCCAGCACGATGGTAGTGCCCGTTATGCTTTTATCCGGTCCTGCGTCGGCTACGGGCAGTTGATTCACAGGAAGGGTCCTGTTCTGCGCCAGGAACCATTCATAGATATTTACAATGCCCTGGTATTTGTAATTGGTGTCCGTATATACCCTGTCCCAAACGACATGGCCTCCTGCCGGCCAAAGATCAAGCAGCGGTTTGGGAGAAGGGTTCCATTGCTTCAGCCCCGCAATTGCATTTTTTGTGCATTGTACGGAAGCAGTGGGATCATCTTCGGCATGAAAGCACCATACCGGCAGATGAGCTTCCGCAGCATACTGACCGGTTCTGAACGTACAGGGCGCTGCTATCGTTGCGACTGCCGCAATATTTTTCGCGTTGTCCGGCAGCGCATCAGAAATATAACGCAGCGATCCGCCGCCACCCATGCTGAGGCCGGTAAGATAAATACGATCCGGGTC
Organism: Flavitalea sp.; assembly: GCA_044224935.1. Lineage (GTDB taxonomy): Bacteria > Bacteroidota > Bacteroidia > Chitinophagales > Chitinophagaceae > Flavitalea. The sequence goes on along the minus strand of JBGAJL010000040.1, from coordinate 5,990 downwards.
GATATGCAGATTTTGTTTGGCATAGGCGATGAGGTCATTCACAAATGCTGCGGGCCACATGCCATATTTTACAGGACATTGGGGTGCGAGAACGACGAATGTTTCCGATTTGCCATTCCATGTAAAATTCATTTTGTTCCCCCTGTAGATAATATTTGGTAAGCCAACGTATGCTACTTTATCAAGCTCGGTGGTTCCGTTTCCTCTTTCACCAATTCCATGAAGAAAAATGATAAGCGGATATTTTGTGTTGGGATGAAGATCGTAGTCTGCCGGTTTGTACTGCAGGAATCCGAGGTAATCACCGGTGGAAGCGGTAAGCCCCTGATGCGTAAAGGGGGCCGTAGCAGATTGCGCAAAGGCACGGGTTCCTGAAAAGGTTAACAAGAGGCACAGCAATGCCGGAACTACTTGTGTAGTGTTTTTCATAGAGTTGAATGACTGGATTTTAGATATGGATTTCGCGATGACTGATATGATCAAATCATCGTGCAAATAAACGCAACATTGGAAAATTATTTGTTTGGAATTGTACTTTTTTTAAAGACGAAAAAGGAATATTCGTCAAAACAAATGTTACCCGTAAGTCAGGCTAAGAGTAATCCGGCTCCTGCTAAGTGTAAATCCTTAAGTCATATTCCTGCGAACCGTTTCCCAATAATCCTGGCCATATCCGATCAGTATTTCCTCTCCCGCAGAAATATTTTTTAAAGCTTTAATATATATGCGTCCTTCTATATTGGTAAATTCACAATTGTTAAACAGGTGTTTTACGTTCGTTAAACCCTCGGCATCATTCGCATACCGCGCATACACTTCCGGGTTATCTTTCGCATCAATCACGTGGTCTTCATTCACAAAGTAGATATATGTATTTTTCCAGTCATTTTTTACCTTTTCCCAGCTCGTAATTTCTCCCGTATATTCCGCAATCAATTCGCCTTCGGCAATGGAATCATCCGTATATAGCCCCATACCGGACCCTGGTATCTGTGAAGGTTTTACAGTGAGTTGCATGTATTAAATCAAATTTGGGAAAATATTTTTAAGGTATCTAAAAATTCCACCGCTATGTTATACATTCGGAAGATGAAAATAGGATTTCACGGTGCAGCCCGTACAGTAACGGGCTCAAAACATCTGCTAAAGGTAAACGGCTTGCAGATCCTGCTCGATTGCGGAATGTTCCAGGGATTAGGCAAGGATACAATTGAACTGAACAGTCAATGGGGATTTGAGCCCAAGGAAATCGATCATGTGATTCTTTCCCACGCACATGTAGACCATATTGGCCTGCTGCCCAAACTGGTAAAAGAAGGTTATACGGGCAAAATAATCTGTACACCCGCCACTGCCGCGCTGGTTAAATTGCTGCTGATCGATTCTGCGCGGATCCAGGAAAGTGATGTCCGGTTTATCAATCAACAGAGAGCGAAGCAGAAAAGAGAATTTGTCGAGCCACTCTACGATGAAGACGATGCGGTGAAAGTTTTTCCGCTGCTCGAGCCGGTGTCTTATGGCGAACATTATAAAGTGGCCAGCGGCATTGAATTATTTTACACCGATTGCGGGCATATTATCGGCAGCACGGCCGTAAATCTCAGGATTACAGAAAATGGGAAAGATATCAACCTTACTTTCAGCGGCGATGTGGGAAGGTACCGCGACATGATTTTAAAGTCGCCGGAGAGTTTTCCGCAAGCCGATATTGTGATCATGGAATCGACCTATGGAAATAAATTGCATGAGCCCGTCGCTTCCTCGAATGACAAGTTACTGCAACAGATACGTCACACCTGCCTCGAAAAAAGAGGCAAATTAATCCTGCCGGCTTTTAGCCTGGGACGTACCCAGGAATTACTATATATGCTGAACAGGATGGAGGAAGAAAATAAATTACCTGCCCTGAAATATTATGTAGACAGCCCGCTTTCGATAAATATCACGGAAGTGGTAAAAAAATATCCCGACTATTTCAACGACGATGTGCATGAAATGCTTAAAAAGGACCTCGATGTTTTTGCATTTAAAGGCCTTACCTATATTAATACGGTCGATGAATCGAAGGCGCTCAATTTTCTCGAAGAACCCTGCGTTATTATTTCTGCTTCAGGCATGGCTGAAGCGGGCCGGGTAAAACATCATATTGCCAATAATGTAGGTAATGAGAAAAATACCATTATGATGACGGGCTATTGTGAGCCTGAATCGCTGGGAGCGCGCCTGAAAAGAAAGCCTGCAACGGTAAATATATTCGGAAAACAATTTCCCGTTCGCGCTGAAATAGCAGAAATCAATAGCCTCAGCGCCCATGGCGACTATAAGGATCTGCTGCACTGGCTGGCAGGAGGAACAGAAAAAAGCAATTTGAAGAAATTATTCCTCGTACATGGAGAATATGATGTTCAGCAGGATTTTCAGAAGATATTAATGGAGAATGGATACAGGAATGTATTTATTCCCGAAAGGCACCAGGAGTTTGAATGCTGATTATTCATCAATCAGGTATTCCCATTGTTTGTCAAGTAAAAAGTTGCCCGTACCGTCTCTAGCGACATAAACATCCATTACGGTGGAATTATGATATTTCGGTCCTGCAGAATCCGCAGGATTATAAGAAGTCAGTAAAACCTTTGCGTGGTGATAGGGAAGGGGGAAACTGTCCGAGTTTACGGCAGGATTCGATAAACTTGTCATCCCCATTTTTGTCCATCCCGATTTCGCTACATTATAACGAATGATTTCGTCGGAAGGATTATATAATTCAAAATAATTTCCGTTATTAAATGTCATATTTATCCAATCCGGCACCTTTCCATTATTCATCCAGTCCATCATCGAAAACATAATAATTCTTCGCAGCGGATAATACCTGCCCATGACAGCCGCATTGCCGCCGCCCTGCGAATGACCGGCCATGATCACGCTGTTCCATTTTACGCTGTCACCATCGAGAAATTGACCCCAGTTTTCTTCAGGGTGATTTTTTTTCAGATAGAGAAGTAATTTCTGCAGCCGGTTAATGATGCTGTTGGGCCTGTTTACATGGATATTTGCCGACCGGTCCACACCGTCAACAATTTCCATCCGCGCCCGGCGATGGCAGGTTGTATCATTAGTTTCCGCACAAAAATTGTTCACAGGTATATCATCGGGGTACATCAGCCCAATTGAATGGTATCCCAGTTCAGCGGCTTTCCTGACAATGCCTTTGTATTGTGCAGGCGTAGCATAACTACCTGGGAGAAATACAAAAAGAATATTTTTTAATGAAGAGGATGTTTTTACAGAGACAAAATGGTTGCTGAGTGCCATGTCGATCTGCGGATCCGTTTGTGCGGGCGCTATTGAATATTCTTTCGTTGTGTCGCTGGTAATACCGGCCGAAGGCTCTTTGCTGCATGAACAAATCACATATAACAGACAGAAAAGGATGGGTTTCATACGCTGCGTCGCTGGCATAAAGATACTTCAAATTATATGGGCTGAAGGCTAAACCTGAACCGGCTTGTTTCTGCGGCATCATAAAAAGAGGGAAGATTAAAATGCCGGAAACCTCTATAAAAAATAAGTTCCCCCGTAGAAACAGGGGAACCAATGGTATTAAACCATTAAACCTTATCCTATGAAAAAATAAAAGTAGAGTTTTTTTTTAGAAATCAAAAAAAAAAATCCCATTTAACATTTATGATAAAAAAGGCCCTGTCAGATTTTGATGAAAATTTTCTTTTTATAGAGGCGGTACAAAATATACCATTGAATGCCCAGGACAGCTACCCCTTCTACGAGAGAAGCATAGGCGCTGCCGAAAGCCTCGTCGTAATGCTGCCCGAGATGGATATAAAGCGTTTGCCTGATAAAGCCCCCGAAACCATCGGCCAGCACATAGGCTGCGATGGAATTCATGCCAATTACCATCAGGAAAAAAGCCCAGGAACGGTGATTTTTGATATCGATGACATAATAGAACGCCGAAAGCAGTAAAAAGCACCAGCCACCGCTGTACAATGTCCAGGACGGCGTCCAGATCCTTTTTACAACGGGGCATATGCCGGTAAAATGAAAAAATCCGGCAAGCACCATCAAAATGATCCCCGTGATGACAAATTTTTTCGCTTTTTGCTGCCGGAGAGTATGGTCTCTGAGGGTGTTCCCGGCCATCAATCCCAGGATCATGGTGCCGAGAGTGGGAATAAAGCTCAACGTCGAATAGCCGCCACCGTTATATTCAAACCTTTCCGGGCGTGGGAACAGGTTCAGGAACCACCGGTCGAAGGCCCATGCAAAATTAGTGTTCTTGTTCCAGTGTGCAGCAAAACCATGAAAGTTATGCGCCCAGTCGGCCGCTTCCCCGGTTTTTGAATAGTCGAATCCGGGCCCAGGCAACGGATACAGCGCAAAAGCTGCCCAATATGCGACGAGAATAACGATCAACGTGATCAGTTGTGTGCGCTTCGAGGCGAAACCCAGGAGAAAAAGAAAGGTATATCCAAGCCCTATCTGGGTTAATGTATCTTCGAAAGTAAAGTTGGTCATCCGGGAGTCCATCGAGCGCAGGAAAATGCCGAGCGCCATCAGTATGAGGGAGCGGACAATTGCCGACCGTAATAATTTATTGAAAGGAATGCCACGGCTTTGCCTGCCTGCAATAGAAAAGGGGAGGGCCACTCCCACAAGAAAAGAGAAGGAGGGTTGAATAAGGTCGTGGAGCGAACAGCCAGTCCACGCCACATGGGTCTGCCCAAAAGCAAGTAAGCTCCAGAAGCGATTTCCCGGGAGAGCCCGTGAAACGCCTTCGAAGAAAAATACTTCTGCCATCATTAGCAGCATTACAAATCCACGATATGCATCAATGGAAGCCAGCCTTGCCGGTGCGGGGGAAACTGCAGTTAGTTGTTTCATTGATTTAAAAATAATCAATAAACAATCTCCGCAGACTCAGCAAACGATTGCGGACGTGCTTACTTTGACAGGGAAGGGCGGCGTTCGCGGGGCTGCTCGGTCGGTTTGGCCTCGCTTACACGCACTGTACGGCCATCGGCCACACCACCATCGAGTGCTTCGATTGCGGCCAGTGCCTCCTCGCGGTTGGGCATGTCCACAAAGCCGAAACCACGGCTGCGTCCTGTGTGTTTGTCTGTAATTACTCTTGCTGAAGTGACTGTTCCAAAATCAGTGAAAAAACCTTCGAGATCATCGTCTACGATATTGAAGCTCAGGTTCGAAACGAAAATTGTCATGTATACTTGCTAAAAAATTTATGCAAAGATACGCGCGAAATTCAAAAGTTAAAAGCGAAACTTAAAATGAGGACGCTGCCGAACGGATATTGCCTGGAAAATCTCCTGTTTTTATACGTAAAAAAAAGGGCTGGATGGAAATCCTGCCCCGTTTAAAATCCAATATCCTATGAAAAACCGATACATAGACGTAAAACAGATCAGTAATGTTGTATGGACGGTTATGTATTTTTCGAAAGGTTATTCACACAGGGCATGAAAAAATGTTGAAAACTTCTTCGGTAAACACGATTAAGGGAAGGATTTTTACGACGGTATCTGTTTCGTATACGCGAAGTTGTTATAGTAGGATAACTACAAATAAGTAAATCTATTTAGCTGGTTCTGAATTAAATATTTGATTTGTGGAAAACATGTGCCGAATGTTTGCCGCAGGCCGAAAAGCGAAGCATCTTTGTATGGTCAAAGCAACAAAAAAGTCCAAGTCCAAAACCGTCCGATCCCGATCCTTTGAAAAACCATTGATCCTTTTTGAAAAACCAACTTGAATCCAAACCCTGAAGAACCCTTACATCCGGTACCTGAAAACCAAATCCGAATCCCTGGCCCATGAAAACCAAGGCCAAGACCAAAAGGGAGTAAGTAATTTTCCCTCTCGCTTCCGCGAGGGGGATTTTTTATTGCAGAAAATCGATAAGGAGTTGAGCGCCCGTATGGGGTCCGGCGGGGATAATCTTTTCATTAAAATTG
>JBGAJL010000039.1:0-34384 GCA_044224935.1 Flavitalea sp. | reverse complement strand
TGCGGCGGGCAATGTGCTGGCCACCTACAGTTCGTCGGGCAGCGCGGGCGATCCGGGTGCCTTGCCCTTGAATGTCACGGAGCGGCATATTTACGGCAGCAGCCGGCTGGGGATGTATACGGCGACACTTAGTGTGGACAATGGCCCGAAGGATATGACGGACAGCAACAGCACTAACTATTGGAGAGGCTACCGGCAGTATGAGTTAACTAATCATTTGGGCAATGTACTGGCGACGGTCACCGATAAGAAGCGGCCGGTGTATGTGAGCGGACAGCTCAGCTATTACGATGCGGATGTGACCACGGCGCAGAGTTATTATCCGTTCGGCATGCAGATGCCGGGCCGGGTGGGTTACGAGAGTTCGGGCGGTTGGGTAAGTGAGCCGGGATCGGGAACGGACAACAGTGTGCCGGCGGACATCGCCATCGACAGCCGGACGAACAACCAGCCACCGGAGTATAACGCGACGAGCAGCATTGAACTGAATCCGGGCTTCGAGAGTGGATCGGGGGATGTGTTTTATGCGTACATTAGTCCTGATGCGGGAGGCGGTGGTGGCGGCTCCGGCAGCGGCAGTTCTTTGAATGGTGCGTACCGTTATGGGTTCAATGGGAAAGAGATGGATGGAGAAGTTAAAGGAACAGGGAATCAATATGATTACGGGTTTAGAATATATGATCCACGTGTAAGTAGATTTCTTAGTGTTGATCCGTTGACAAAATCCTATCCGATGCTGACACCTTATCAATTTGCAAGTAACAGCCCAATTGCAGCAATAGATATCGACGGCTTAGAGGGAGAATATATGTAAACTCAGAATCAGAGAAGTTAAAAAGACAAGGTGAATTGCTAATTAAGAAACTTAACTCTCAGTCTGCTCAACCTCGTAACCAATTATCAGCATTAAATATTTTGCCTACTCAGCCGAAAATAAGTCAGGGAATTGAGCGAGGTTCTTGGCTAGAATATAGATCTGCGCAGCTAAAAGAAGAGTATAAAATGAATAGGGAAATGGAAGAAAGGGCTGCATTAGATCCGATTTCTTATGGAGGTCCCGGATTTGGAAGAGGATTTGTTAGAGATCCGGCGATACAAGCTTCTACTGCAACAGTTTGTCCTGAATGTGCTGTTGTTTATGGTGGTGCTCAGCTTTATTCGGGAGTTCGGAGGCAGAATTATGTTGAAGCCGGCAGTGGTGTTTTAAATATGCTTGGAGGCGGTATTAGTATATATGGAAGATTTTCTCCAACTCCAGCTGGGCAACAGTTGGCAGATTTGGAGGTCTCTACAGGTGGGCATTTTCTGTCAAGACATGGCGCTCAAACTTCTTTAAGTTCTCAGTACAACAGAGCAATAAGTGGAATGACGCCGGAAGGGATATTGCTTAAGGAAGTAGATGCTTCAAGATTTTTATCTGATAAAATTCAATTAGAAGCTGTTAATATGGCGAAAGCAGAATTTGCTATTAGCGGAAGGTCTAACTTTGTCTTGGATATGAAAAAGATCGTTGGCGAAGGCTATTTAAAAGGAGGCGGACGAGGAAGCTATAGGACTGCTACTCAGGTTCAAGCATCTTTTAAAGATGGCCAATTACAGACTATTTATCCTGTATTAAAAAGATGATAAAAGTTAATCCAATTTATTTAGATGATTTACTGGCACCATTAATAGGTGGTGCTGACCATGAGGATGAGATTGTTAGTTTTTCAAGATTTAATGTAGAGTTAAAGAATGATATAGAATATTTAGCTAAACATTATTTGATCCCTAGCTATCAGCAACAAATTCCAGAGATACAGCTTGAAGTAAAGCGAGCTTTGGCATTTTATTTATGTTACGGTAGGGTAGATTTTGAAGCAAAATATAATTCATTGTTGTTGCCACTCGATACACCAAGTGACGCAAGGCAGTTTTTCTTATGGTTGTGGGAATTCTTCTTTCACAATGAATCATACGATTTTATAAAAACTGAAGAAGTAGAAGAGGATTTTGATGTAGAAGCACCTCAGAAATTAATTAAATCTATAAAGGATAATATATCATAATGAGCAGAAAGAAGTCTTTGATTTTTTTCTTTGTGAGCATAGTATCGATGATTTTGAAGACGGTGCTTTTGTCTTCTTCATCGAGCGGGTTAATAAGATTAATCGATTAATCTGTTTCCTTATTAAATGCCACGAGCTTTTCCTTTCAGGGCAGCATAGTTAATTTTCTGCTGGGTCAGAATTTCTGGGAGTTCTTGCTGGGCGTATTGGGTGGATTTATTTATGAAAGATATATGCATACTAAACCCGCTCTTTTGGCTAATCTCCTTTTTCCGGCGGCTGTGATTTGTTTTTTTGCCATTTCATTGACGTATGGCAGTCGTACAAATTCTTTATTGTATGGAGTGCTGGCATTAGTTGTGGTGTATTACAGCGCCCGGGTAAGACAGCCTTCGCGTGCCTGGGGCTCGGCCTTTGATGTATTGGGCCGTGCTTCATATGCCCTGTACCTGCTATCTCCGGTATGTCTCAACGTATTCCAGCCTAAAAACACATTGGAGATCATAGGTTTCGTTGTCGTTATTTCCGCCATTTCAATTATCACCTCCCAGTTTGTGGAGGAACCTCTTCTTAAAAAGGTAAGGATATTTTTAAAAAAAATTGTAATGGGATGAGTTATCCTGTTTCACAATGGTTATTGTAAAACTACCAACAGTTGGTCGGGGCTGCCATTGCTGAATGTTTTCAAAGAAAGAGTGAAATGCCGGCGAAATGAAATAGAAAACCTGCAATCGGTGATTAATAAATATCACACCTATTATAATAAAGCTCTTTTTTGCTTTTATATTTATGCCCTTAAAAATAGCAATCGATGTCAAAAAGAGAATTACAGGTGTTGGTGGCTGAACAGAAAATACTGAACAGAATTTATGTAATAAGAGATCAGAAAATAATGATAGATGAGGACCTGGCTGCGATGTATGGAGTGGAAACAAGGCGGTTAAACGAGCAGGTGAAAAGAAATATAAAGAGGTTCCCAAAGGATTTTATGTTCACGCTTACACAAAAAGAATATGAAAACTTGAAATCGCAAAATGCGACATCAAGTTGGGGCGGCCGCAGGAAGCTGCCGAATGCTTTTACTGAACAAGGGGTAGCCATGTTATCGAGTATTTTAAACAGCAAAACGACCATATAAGTAAATATCCGGATCATCCGTGTATTTACAAAGCTTCGGGAATATGCGCTTACCCACAAGGAAATACTGGTGCAGCTGGCCAAGTTGGAGAAGGAAGTAAAAGGCAATAGTAAGGATATTGAAAATATTTTTATGGTATTAAAGGAGCTGATCGGCAAACAAAGTTCGCCTTCTCCCAGGGAGCGTATTGGCTTCAGGCGGAGTGATGAAAAATGATTAAATAATATGCCAGATGGAACAAAAGTTGCGTAAACAAAAGGGAATCGGATTGTTCTAAATAGTGACGGCGCATTTCAAATTCAAAGCAAAAACGAAAGTCAGACATTCTTTAGTAAATCGGGAGTCAAAAATGATTAACGTACAAGAGGCCACTTCTTTTTTGATGGATACATTTAATGAATCTGTAATCTACTTTGATAAGTTTAAAGAAGATTTGATAAGGCGAAAAGCTATTTGTTGAAAATTAAAGAATAATTATTTAGCGGGACCGGGCTTCAAAGATTCTATCAATTGCAGAAGTGCTCCGTATCATTGCCATATCGTTTATCGTCGATAGAAAGTAAAGTGTCTGTGCCCGGAATAATAATTGTTGTCCCTCAGTTCTGCCGGCCGCAGTGGCAATCCGGCTGCCGTTAAGGAAATAAGAAAATAGCGGACCGGATGAAGAAATTATTAAAAAATTTATTTCGGGAAAGGATACCCGGCCGAAAAATGTATATTACATAAGTTTTTCTAACTACAATGAAAGCCCTGACCGAACACGAATTGCTTGTGCGAATTGCAGATGGAGATGAACACGCGTTCTCCATATTATTCCGGGACTGGAGCCCCCGTTTAATGGCGTATATTTTTAAAGTGACCCGCTCTAGACAGGTATCCGAGGAAATCGTTCAGGACGTATTTACAAAGATCTGGCAACACAGGGATTGCCTGAATACTATTAATAACTTCCAGCACTACCTGTTTGTCATAGCACGTAATCATGCATTGAATGAACTGGAAAAGATAGCCGCCTATTGGAAACTGCAACGCAATTTTGCGCATGAACAAAAAACCGGGACCCTCTCCGAAGAAAGCCCCGTAGAGGATATCCTCGAAAATGCACTGCATAAATTAAGCCCGCGCCAACGCGAGATTTGGCTGCTAAACAGAAGAGAACGATACACTTATGAAGAAATAGCCGACCGTCTCGGCATCTCCCGCGAAACAGTGAAATCACATCTTAAAACAGCAACGCAATCAGTCACCCAGTTGCTGAACAGCCGCGCAATCATCCTGCTCGCCCTCGTCTGCGCATAAATATTTTTTCTGCCCTCCCCCTTTTTACGGTTCCAGACCTGTCCTTATAGGGCATCTGTTCTATGAACCATTAACTAACGTATGCAAAAACGCCTCGATTTTTTACTGGAGCGCTATCTCAACCGCACTGCCACCGAAGCTGAGCGGGCTGAACTTTTTGAATTTATCTCCAGAGAAGAAAACAGACCTTATCTGAACACGCTGCTCACAGATAAATGGATGCAGCAATCCCCAGATGAAGTAATGCCATTCAGCCTTAAATCAGAAGATAATGTGCTGGCTGAAATATTGAACAGGCAATATGCAGAAACTCCTGTAAGAAGAATGTTCCCGGCGAAAAAATGGATAGCGGCCGCGGCTTCATTGATTATTATAGCAGGCACTGCCATCTACTTTTCCCAAACGACAAATGATAATAATAAATTAACGGCAGCAGCGGCGGAAAAGCCGCCCGTATCCGATGATATTGTCGCGGGAACCAATAAGGCAACCCTCACATTGGCCGACGGCACCTCCGTTATCCTGGGAGACGATACGGATAAAGCGCTGACAGATGCCCATAACAATATAATACAGAAGAAGGGCGAATTGATTTATGTGCCTGCCCCGGATAAAAATAAAAACACAGCGGCCATCACGTATAATACAATGACCACTCCCATCGGCGGGCAGTATAAAATAAAATTACCCGATGGCACATATGTATGGCTGAACGCAGCTTCATCAATAAGATATCCTGTTGCTTTTGATGATAAAGAAAGAGCCGTAACCGTTACCGGTGAGGCTTATTTTGAAGTGGCCCGTGATGCAAAAAGAAAATTTCTTGTCAATCTAAATGGCTCCGTAACAGAGGTGCTCGGAACTGATTTCAATGTGAAGGGGTATCCGGATGAGGAAGAAGTGATGATCACACTGGCAGAAGGATCGGTGAAGGTTTCAGGGGCAAACGCCAATGGAAAAATATTAAAACCGGGGCAACAGGCCGGCTGGGATAATAAAACAGGGAAAATAATTGTTGCAAAAGCGGATGTTGAAACCGCACTCGCCTGGAAGAACGGGCTATTTCAATTTAATGGAGAAAATATTGAAAAGATAATGCACATGCTGGGAAAATGGTATGGTGTTGAAGTGGCTTACGCGGATAAGATTCCCGCAGGCCACTACAGTGGCGTGGTAAGCCGGTCGAGCAATCTTTCAAAAGTTTTAAAAATTCTCGAAGAGAGCGGGTTGCATTTTTCGCTTGAAGGAAAGAAATTAACCGTATTATAAATTAAATCAATTTAAAATGACCATGAAAGATAATATATAACAAAGGAGATTACAAACCAAGGAAAAATATCCGGAAGTGATTGAGGCACTTCCGGAAGAAATCCGGATTACAGATTTACAATCGCTTTAAGACTGTTTATTTTTTAACCCGAACATTACAAATGTATGAAATTTAATGTGATTCCCCCATGCCTGAAGAGGCAGGGAACATTACTTGCCAAAACGATACTGGTTATGAAACTCACCGTTGTTTTGTTAATCACGGCCAGCCTTCAGCTTCATGCTAAAAGTTATTCGCAGAAAATTTCCCTTACAATGGAAAATGTTTCTCCGGAAGCCGTTATTAGGGAAATTAAAAGCCAGACGGATTACGAATTCTTTTACCAGAATGAACTCTTTCTCCAGGCCGGAAAGGTCAGCATCAGCGTAAAGAACAAAACGATCCGGCAAACGCTCGATCTGCTGTTCAGCGACCTTCCGCTTACGTACAATATTATCGACCAGACGATCGTAGTGAAGAGAAAACTCAACTGGGCGCCGCCGGCAAAAGAAGAAATACCCCCGCCCCCTTTCGAGGTCGAGGGACGCGTTGTTGATGAAACGGGAGCGCCGCTGACCGGGGCTTCGATTAAATTAAAAGGATCCGATAAAGGCGTCTCCACAAATGAATCGGGAAGCTTCAGGCTGATACTTGAAAATAATTCGGGAACATTGATTGTTTCATATGTCGGTTACGAACCGGCGGAAATAAAAATACCTAAATCGGGAAAACTGGGAGATATCGTTTTGAAAGGTGAACAATCCTCGATGAATGATATCGTGGTTGTGGGGTATGGCACACAGAAAAAAGCGGACCTCACCGGATCAATATCGAAATTCGATGCATCGAAATTAAAAGAGAGGCCAATTACCAGAGTCGACCAGGCGATGATCGGACAGATGGCCGGCGTGAGGGTCGTACAGACCAATAGCGTGCCCGGAAGCGGCTTAAGCGTACAGGTGCGCGGTTCGGGATCGATAAGTGCAGGCAGCGAACCACTATATGTTATAGATGGTTTTCCGCTCGAGGTTGCCGCCACATCCATTGTAAACGGGCGAAGCGGCACGTATGCAAGTGGCAACCCGCTTGATAATATTAACCCGAACGATATCGAATCGATCCAGGTGTTAAAAGATGCGAGCGCTGCTTCTATTTATGGATCGCGCGCTGCAAATGGGGTTGTATTGATCACCACTAAAAAGGGACAGGCCGGAAAGCCCGCTGTCAGCTTTAATTTCTTCACCGGATTTAATGAGCGTTCAAGAAAAATGGATGTGCTGTCTCCGGAAGAATGGATTGAGCAGAATATTGAATACAGGGATTATTTATATGTTCTTCGTGATCCCGGTAATCAGAACCGGCAGGCATCCGATGATTACGATACCCGTGTGCAGAAAGTGGGAAAATTTGAACTGGCAACAATGTATGATCCGCGTTTAACGCAACCTGGACATCCGGGACTGAAATTTGTCGACTGGCAGGATGAAATATTCAGAAAAGGATTGCTGCAGAATTACCAGTTATCTGCAAGCGGCGGAAATAATATCACTAAATATTTTATTTCCGGAGACTATTTCGGTCAGGAAGGATATATTCTTGGCGTCAATTATAAAAGATATTCTGTAAGAACAAATATTGAAGTTAAGCCGAACAGTAAATTAACCGCAGGAATTAATATTGCACCTTCTTATTCAATTGGCAATAATCCCGGCATTGAAGCGGGGATAGGCTTTGAAAGCAAGGACGGCCCTTTGTTCAGAGCTGTTGGCCTGCCACCAATCATCGAGGCGGATATTCCCATTGAAGATATTAATATAGGCGATAATCCGATTTCCAAATGGGGATACGGAAGTAACAGGGCGAGTATGATCACGCGGTTAAAGAACACCACCGATGTTAAAAAAACCTTCCGCACGCTGGCAACGATTTATGGCAGCTATGAAATAGTTAAGAATCTCGTGGCTAAATCAACTATCAACTTCGACAACACAGATCAGAATTATAAATATTACCTGCCAGCATGGATCAGCGGAACATCTCCTGCCAACCGGCAGGCCGAAGGAACTTTCAGTTCATACCGGAAGCAGACGTTCGTTAACGAAAACACTTTATCTTATAAGGCCACGCTGGCAAAGATCCATGAATTATCTGCCGTGGCAGGGTTTTCTTACAGCGTCAATACATTCGATAACGCGCGTATCACTTCCACGGGCGGATTCACCAGCGATAATGTTTCCACGCTTAACGATGCTATCGGCATCAACGCCGCCCAGACATTCACGTATGAATCCAAGAATGTGCTGCTGTCTTATTTTGGACGATTGAATTATAATCTGAATGGAAAATACCTGGCGACGGCAAGTATTCGCCGCGACGGCTCCTCACGGTTTGGAAATTCCACTAAATGGGGCGTATTCCCGTCGGCGTCTGTCGGTTGGAGATTGTCTGACGAAAATTTCATGAAGAACATCAGCTTCCTGAGCGATCTGAAGTTAAGGGCCAGCTGGGGCGTATTGGGTAATAACAGTTTAACCAATGACTACGGTTTTATCAGCCTGCTTTCCCGTACAAATTATGTTATCGGGGGAAATGTTGTTGCCGGGCAATCCCCTGCCAATTTCCCTAACGATAATCTGAGCTGGGAAGAATCGAGAACGATGGATTTCGGTATCGATTATGGCGTGTTAAAGAACCGTATTCACGGTTCGTTCGATATCTACCAGAGAAGAACAACCAATATGCTGTTGAGCATTCCGATTCCTTCTGCCGCTGGGTTCACGACCGCGTTGACAAATATCGGTGAAGTGTTGAATAAAGGATGGGAGCTCGAAGTGAATACGATCAATATCAACAAGGGGCCGGTTAAATGGAACACCAGTATCAATTTTTCTTTCAACACCAATACCGTTAAGGCACTTGGCCCGAATAATACACCGATTTACGGTGGTGACTTCGACCTGACACATAATATGCTGAAAGTTGGTTATCCGATGTACAGTTTATACCTGGTTCAGCAGGAGGGTATCTTAACACAAAAAGATATTGACGACGGCGCCGCTTTATTTGGTACACAAAGGGCCGGCGACGTGCGATATATTGACCAGTACACAATAGATACTGATGGCGATGGCATTCCCGACAAAAAAGATGGCGTTATCAGCGCTGATGACCGCATTTATTCCGGGCATCCGAATCCTGATTATATCTGGGGTGTAAATAACACGGTCAGTTATAAAGGTTTTGACCTGAGCGTTCTTGTGCAGGGCCAGACGGGGGGATATATTTATTCAACCTGGGGGCGCGCAATGGATATCACCGGTCCCGGGCAAAAAATCGGTGCGTGGCGCGATCGCTGGAGATCACCTGAAGACCCGGGCGCGGGGCAGAAAGGATTTGTTTATACCACTGCCGGTACAATTAAAAACACCAACTGGAGATATTCGAGCGATTACTGGCGTATTAGAAATATCACTTTAGGTTATAATCTGGGAGCTGTTATTAAGCGCAGCGTATTCTCTTCCATCAGGCTTTATGCCACAGCGGAGAACTGGTTTGGAAAGGATAAGTATTATGGCGGATATAATCCTGAAGCCATGAACAATCAGGGCGATGATTATGGCGGTGGGCCGCTTCCAAGATCAATAACCTTTGGCGCCAATTTTAATTTCAAATAATTATAAGCTATCAGGTATGAAAAATATAATAGTTATTTTATTGCCGGTTGTTCTGTTGACAGCTTGCACAAAACAGCTCGACCAGTTGCCCATATCAGTGGCGAGTGCGGAGGGATTTTACCGCACCCCCGATGATTTCAGACAGGCAGTGAATGGTATATACAGTACATTAAGATTTTATCCGAATAATTTAATAAGGTTGTCGGAGGTGAGGTCGGATAACACTTCACTGCAAACCACTTCAGACCCGATGAACAATAATATCAGCCGGTTCGACCTGTCGCTGGCATTAAACACTTATGTGGAAGATACCTGGAATGTGGATTTCAGGGGAATTATGAAGGCGGATGTTTTATTAGACAGGTTAAATGAGCAGGTTGTTCCCGATGAAGAGGAAAGAAAATGGTTCGAGGCCCAGGCAAAGTTTTTAAGGGCGATGTACTATTTTGATGCACTGAGATGGTTCGGGCCTTTACCTTTAATTGATAAAGCCACTTCCCCCAATGAAGCGCTTAAAATAGGCAGGAGCCCCGTAACCGCCATTTATGATTTGATTATTTCCGATCTGCAGACCGCTATTCAGCTATTGCCTCCAACTTATCCTGCCAGCCAGACCGGTTATGCCACTTCTTATGCGGCAAAAGGATTATTGGCATTGGTGCACTTAACGCGTTCGGGCCCGAAATTGCATCCGGATGGCCCCTGCCTGGGTGTGAATGAATACCAGCAGGCGCTGACGCTGCTGAATGATATCATTGCCGGACCTTATGAATTTTTACCTGATTATCCTTCTATTTTCAGCTTTTATAATGAAAACAATAAAGAAATAGTCTTTGCCATTCAGTTCAAAAGCGGCGCCGGTGTGGGCGCTTCCTTCCCGACTGTGCTAACGGGAACATCCTGGTGGAACTCTGTTGGCTTGCCTTTCCAGGGCTCGGGTGACCGGAATTCTGTTTCACAGGAACTGCTGGACTTATACGGCGATGATGATATAAGAGTTGATTTTAATGTTGATAAGGAGTTCACCGCACTGGGTGTGACTTACACTGATAATCCAACCTGTATAAAGTTTGCAAGTCCCGATAAAAATACATGGGGAGTGTTCCGTGATGATTTTGGAATTGATTTTCCTGTATTGCGATTTACTGATGTGTTGATGATGAAAGCAGAATGTATTTTACAGGGGGCTCCCGGCACACAGCAGGAGGTAGATGATATTGTGAATATGGTAAGAAATCGTGCTGGCATTGAACCATTGACTAACGTTACACTTGATCAGTTACTGGAAGAAAGGAGAAAAGAATTTTTGGGCGAGGGATCGAGATGGCACGATTTAGTACGTACGGGCAAAGTGGTGGATGTAATGAATGCCTGGATACCTACGGTTAACTATGCCGGGCAAATTACTTATCCGATAAATGCTGATCATATTATCTATCCCGTTCCCCAGCGGCAGATGGATATTAAAGAAGGATTATATTATCAGAATAAAGGATACAATTAAGCAGATGAAATTCTTTTTTTTGCTAGGGCTCTGCCTGCCCGTGGCCGGTGTATTTGCCAATGATGCAAATATCACTGGCTACGGTGCAGTTCCGGGCACCAATAAAGTGAATACTGAAGCTATTCAGAAAGCAATAGACTATTGTGCTTCCACAGGTGGGGGAAGAGTGACTGTTCCGGCCGGAAAGTTTCTTACCGGAACAATAAAGTTGCGCAGCAATGTTGAATTGTATATTTCAAAGGGCGGTGTCATTCTTGGCAGCACGGCAGATAAGGATTTCGTGAAGGCCCTGATCTACGCTGAGGGCCAGGAAAATATCTCTATTACGGGTGAAGGGGTCATTGACGGGCAGGGGACCCTGCAGCATTTTCCCAGGGGGAGTAACCGGCACCGTAATATTATGTTTGAACGGTGTAAAAATATCAATGTAAAGGATATTACATTAAAAAATTCTTCAACCTGGGTGATGCATCTTTCGCGCAGCGAGGATGTTATTGTGCGGGGCATTCGCATTCACTCGTATAGCAATGAAAACAACGATGGTATTGATATCGATAATTCGCGTAATGTAGTGATTGCCGATTGTATCCTTGATTGTGAAGACGACGTGATTGTTATTAAGAGCGGGGACATAAATTACGTGGTGGAAAATATTGCTGTGACGAATTGTATTATTTCCACTAATTGCAATGGGATCAAGTTCGGAACAGGAAGCCGGGGTATTTTCAGGAATGTTGCGGTGAGCAACTGCGTTATCAGGAAACCTACCGACGTTGAGCACAGGAAATGGGGAAAGGTGAAGGGCGTGTCGGGCGATTCGGTGGTGATCTCCGGGATTGCGCTTGAGGTGGTTGACGGCGGATTGATGGACCAGGTGGTGATCAGTAATATTGCCATGACAGGAGTAATGACCCCTGTTTTTGTGCGACTGGGCAATCGTAACGGGAAAGGCGTTTTAAAAAATGTGATGATCAATAATATCACTGCAACAAATGAGAGTATGTTGTCTTCGTGCATTGTTGGTGTTCCCGGCAGCTATGTTGAAAATATTACGTTAAGCAATATATTGTTTAATAATCGCGGAGGCGGCACTATGAAAGAGGCGACAGATACGGTGCCCGAAAAGGAGGCTGCATATCCGGAGAATATGATGTTTGGTTATAGTTTACCGGCATATGGGTTGTATTTGCGCCATGCGCGCAATGTGGTGATCGAGAATATGCGGCTGCAATTACAGCAACAGGATTACCGGCCTGCTATAGTTGCTGATGACTGTTATAATGTGCGGATCAATGGATTGGATGCTGCACCTTCACAGGAGGACCAGCCGGTTATCCGGGCCATTGGATCAAAGGGCATTATTGTATCGGGCGATCACTCCGTTGAAGAAGTACCTTCCGTCGATGATAAATCTTTGGTGTTTCCCGATCCGTTCGATAAATACCTTGACAGTGCGCCAGGGGAAATAGAAACAATCAGCGCTGAAACTGATTCGGGAGTTGTGGTGAGGAGATTGAAATTCAGGTCCCGCGATGGAATAAACACTATTTATGCGGTGATGTGTTCTCCCTTAAGTAAGGGAAAATATCCCGGCTTGTTATTGCTGCATGGCGGGGGAAGTTGTGCAGATGAATTTCTTTCAATGGCAAAAGAGTATGCTGCAAGGGGATATGTTACGATGGCGCCGGATCTGCCCGGGATAACTGATCCTAAAAAAGCCGGTTATTCCGAAGGCGCGTGGAAATCGTTATCTGAAAAAACAGCAAGGTTTAATGTAAGTGAGGGACCAGGCGAAAGCATCCTGGCGGATGGGATCGTTGCAGCGCTTGAAGCATTCAATATATTGCGCATGCAGCCTGTGGTGGATAGTAATAAAATGGGGATAACCGGTAATTCCTGGGGAGGGTATGCCACTACCTTTTTAAGCGGGCTATTGGGTAAAAAAGTGAAAGCTGCATATTCGGTCTTTGGATGTGGTTATTATGATAAAGGATCCCGTTGGGCGGAAACGATTCGCAGAATGCCGGGAACATCGGGAGATGTATGGCTTAACTATTTGGATGCCGGAAGAAGAGCTCCGGGTATCCGTGCGGATTATTTTATTGACGGTGCGTCTGATGACAGGTTTTTCTGGCCTCCTGCTGTTGAGGCAACGCTCGATGCGGTGAAGAGTGATAAAAATCATACCTGGGGGCCCAATTATGATCATGAGCAAACTCCTTCCGGCCCTGCAATGCGCCGCTTATTTTTCGATTATCATTTAAAGAAAAAGGGAAAGCCCTTTTGTAAAGTGGATATTGAAAAAATAGATAATAATATAGTTTATATAGCTGCAGAAATTCCCCGGGGCATCAGTGTCAATTCGGTGATTCTCTATTACAGTGAAAAAACCGGTTGGCCATCCAGGAAGTGGGTGCCTGTTAAAGCGAAAAAGCAAAACAAAAAATTATACGCCGCGATTATTCCTTCATCCTTAAAAAGGAACAATATTGATTTTTATGCTTATCTGACCGATGAAAGATTGGTATCCGTATCCAGCCGTATGCGATCTTATTAAAATCCGTGAGCAATAAACCGAATAAAAATGAGAACAACACTTGCCTGCATATTGATCATACTGGCTGTACAGAATAATTCATACAGTCAGAATGTGCCAAAATATAAATTGGTCCGTGGGCCATATCTGCAGTCGGCCACCAGCAACAGCATAATCATCCGCTGGCGCACGGATTCTTATGCCAGGAGCCGTGTGAGCTATGGAACTGAACAAAATAAACTGAATTATACAATTGTCGATTCCGCCCTCAAAACGGAACATATTGTGGAGTTAAAAGATCTTAAGCCATCCACTAAATATTATTATTCTATTGGCGGAGTGAAGGATACATTATCGCGAGGTGCCGATAATTATTTTTACAGTTTGCCCTTAGCGGGAGAAAAGGGCATGTACAGGATAGGATTATTCGGTGATTGCGGCACGGGCTCCGGGTTGCAGATGAAGGTAAAGGAGCAATTTGTAAGATATCTCGGGAGTAATTATATGACAGCCTGGTTGTTGTTAGGCGATAACGCTTATCCTAATGGGGAAGACGCTCAATACCAGGTAAACTTTTTCGATGTTTACCAAAATGATTTTCTGAATAAATATCCTTTGTTCACCACACCGGGTAATCATGATTATCATGATGTGGAGTATGGTATTCCTTATGCCAAAAAATCGCATGAAATTGCTTATTTCAAAGCTTTTTCAGTGCCGGTTAAAGGAGAAGGCGGCGGAGTGCCTTCAGATAATCCGGCATTTTATTCTTTCAATATCGGCAATATTCATTTTCTGTCGCTTGATTCTTATGGCGAGGAGCAGAATAAATACCGTTTATATGATACCCTGAACCCGCAGGTGGAATGGGTGAAAAAGGACCTGGCTGCAAATACAAACAGGGAATGGGTGATAGCTTACTGGCATCATCCGCCCTATACTATGGGTACGCATAATTCGGATACAGAGGAGGAACTGGTTAAAATAAGAGAGAATTTCTTACGGATATTGGAAAGAAACGGTGTGGACCTGGTAATATGCGGGCACAGCCATAATTATGAAAGGTCCAAATTAATGAAGGGGCATTACGGGCCCGAAGCCAGTTTCGATCCTAAAAAGCATTCTTTGAGTTCTTCGTCGGGTAAAAATGACGGCTCGCCTAATTCCTGCCCTTATTATAAAAAGAATGACGGCACGGTGTATGTAGTGGCCGGCTCTGCGGGGCAGGTCCAGGTGAATAAAATTCAAAAATCGTTTCCCCACGATGCGATGGTCTATTCAAACGGCACAAAGACCGGTGCGGCCATACTTGAGGTTAACGGTAATCGTCTCGAATTAAAATGGATAACGGAAGATGGTGAAATAGCGGATAAATTCACGATGATAAAAGGGGTAAAGCCGCCCAGGGGTTGTAAATAATCATATCGGATACATATTCCATAAATAAAGAAAGTATGCGATATCACCCAGCTTGTTTCGATCCAATACAAACGCAGGATTAATAGGGTGGCATTTATTTGGGTATTAAATCCGTGTCTGCAACACCGTCTCTGTACCAATGTTCCGTCAATGTTCCACTTACATCTATAATTACACCCAACCCTCTTTTACGTTGAGAGATATCAATTTTGCCATTTGCATCGGCGACGCTGGAAAAATACAGGTCTCCTGACCCGAACCATGTACGTTTCTGTCGGGTCCAATTTGAAAAAGCCTTCTCTCCCAGTATCGTTAATAAAGTATAAAATATCGGGGTTGGGATAATATTTGAACTTAAGATCGTTGATTGAAATCTGCTCTATGTTTGACGTTAATATTCTATACTTGAATGGATGAGTTCCCGCTTCTCCCAGGAAAGTACTTTTGTCAATCACATATTCTGTATAGTCTTCCTTGTCATATGACCCGGGGGAAAGCCTGGCCTTCCAAAAAGTGCCTTCGAAAAAATTAGAAGTGGCAGGCACAAATTTAATATATTGATCAGGAGTGCAAATGGCCTCGGCAGTGATTCGCGGCTTTCCATTTATCACGGTGACATCATTTTTTGAATGAGTTGAATTTTCAGATAAAGTGATGGTTTTGGCGACAGGGTTGACATCAGTGATATAACACCCCTTCGGGAAAAATGGAATTTCAAGTCTGTCACCCACCACGGGGAGATATATACCTAAAATGGGATTCTGGTAATACTCAACTTCCGTGATCGTTGGATTACCAATGGTTACATTTCCAATCAAGGGATTATTCATGAATCGCAGGTAATTAACATATATCGGGATGGAAGAAGTGTTGCCCTCCGGAATGTTTATTGAGCATCCTTTCAAAATGATCTCACCCGTGCTGTCATTTATAGCATAGACATACCCAAGTACGGGGCAGATATCAATATAATCTGCTGCGGTAAGTCCGGAAGCAAACGGATCGGTGATATAATCGGGGTTGGCAATTAATGAATATCCTGCTGTTTTATCAGTTACCAGGTAATCACCGATTCTTACTTTTTTAAGAGATCCTGCGGATATTGCCACTGTTGCATTATTCTCCGATACGGTAACAATCGCATTTTCAAGAAATACACATTCATCCGGGCAGGTTTCGTTCCATTCAAATTTATATTCAACTAAAGTTTCATCGTCTTTGTAACAGATAGTGGTTTTGCCAACTAATGTCCCTGCCACGCTGTTCGGATACAAGTTATCCAGGGGTCTGTTATAGCTGAATTGTTGTGTATAACCATGTGTAATTACATTTTCAAAATATGGTGCAGACTTAGAGTTATCCTTAATAGGCAGACTTACGATCGGTGCTGGTGTTGTCCCTCCCTGAAAAGTGATCGCATTGCCCTGGTTATTGAATTTTAATCTCCATGGCGAAGGATCATTCTGCTGCATCCGAATATTGCAATTAATAAAATTGACTCTTCCCAAGACGATAAAATCCGGTGAAGGTGCAAAATAATCAGGAGCAATAAAGTCGAACCGGCAATCAATGAAAGTGGATGCTGCATTTCCGATAAAATACAGCGGCTTGACGACTCCGATCTTAAACATGTTCTCAGCATAGATCTGAAAACCATGAAAAGGCAATCGGCCGCCTTCGCAATTAATTAACTGATAAACATTTCCGGCAATATTAAGACTTTTGGCTAAGGGGGGTGAGCCTACTCCTACTCCATAGTTGAGGCAGTCGATTACAGTATGAGCGTATTCCCAAACCATTATATCACGAAATTCATTTTGAATAGTCTGGTCCTGGCCAACGGCATGGCAGGTGATGCAGTGTCCATATGCACATCCGATAATGTGAATAATCTCGGCATTAAGTGTTTTGCCATTGAGGCTAATGGCAGTTCCCACTGAAAATCCCCAAAATCTGCAACCTTCAACAGTGGAGCACGAACTGCCATCATAACCTCCACGGTAATAGCTGCTAAAACCGGGATAGCCGCCGTCGCCTGGAACATCGGGTCCAAAAGGATCAAAATGGATGGCGCAGTGCGGTGAAAATCTCGAATTGCTGATGCCGGTCTGTTCCCAACCAGACCGGGTTCTTCTGTAAAAATTACTGTCCAATGTAAATGTATCTTCTGACTTAGTGTAATTTCCCCGGAACCAAATATTTTTGATATGGACGTTCCTGCAACGCTGAATACCGATAAAAAAAAGATTATTCATATCCTCTGTACCCACGAAGGTGACTTCCGGTGTTTGAATACCTGATTTCTGGCTGGTATATCCCTCGAGTTGAAAATCCAAAAATTCATAGTCAGACCCCGTCCAATTCATTGCCAGCAGGGGATTGGATAATACATATCTTCCCCTTGGTATATATATTTTTCGAGGCAGATCAACATCCTTGATTACTGTATTCAGTGCTAACTGTAACGCGGCCCAATCTATAGACTGATCGAGAGAAGTCGCATGTGGATAGAACAACTGGGCATCTGTTAAAGTGGAGAAAATACCGGAAAGGGGATTAAGATTATAATCGCCGATTGCCCCGAACCATTTGGCATTGATAAAATCCGAGGCGATGATTCGTTTAAACCTTCCCCCGCTTGCATTAAGCACCGTCCCTACATTTTGCGGAGTGGTATCATATGGAATATACCGCCATTCCCCCTGCTTATTATTTTCCATCAGGTAATAAATATCATTTGGAGAGGGTGATGCAGTATTAATGAGCGCATCGATATCTGAGACTGTAATGATTGCCATAAGAGTTAGTTTGATAAAAAATGTTATTAATGTAAGTGGACTTTGTTAATATGTACAAAGCAAGGAGTTTGGCTGATCAAACCCTCCAGTTAAATATCGATACTTAATTTCTTTATCAAACCGGTAGTGATACGGTATTTTGCTCCGATTTATACGTAGTAAATATTCGTTTCCTCAACGGGATTTTACTGTGTGATTATTATTGATGCGTTTCCAACTGATCGAACACATAGAACAGTGGTGCTTCCTCAAGCACGATCCTTTTACCGGTGTTATTTTCGGCTTTCCATTTCACCAGGCGGATAAATCCTTTGTCGATTTCGATTCCTGTCAGATCTCCATCGGAGAAGCAACAGCACCCGGTATTAAAATAACTGGGTTTAGCCATCGTTTTCACCAGTTTCTTACCGGCATATTCGGCTTTCCGCCTTTCCAATTCCTCATTCAGTGATTGTATAAGTTGCTGATCGCCTGTCTGCTTTGCTTTTTCAAGTTGTTTTGCCAGGCGGTCGATGTGGTCAAGTGAAGCGAATACCGGCTTATGGGTATGCCCGGAAATAAAGATCAGATCTTTTTGTGTGGCGCTCCATTCGTACATCATAATATTGTGTTTGTCTACCAGCTCAAACGAGTCGGAGATGGTGTCCATGCTGATTTCCAGGTAACGTTGAATAGGTGTCCAGATCGCCGCCACGAACCACTGACTGAAGGCGTTTCCATCGCTGCGCTTGTCGCCCTGGTGACCGTGGGCCAGGAAGAACGAATAGGATTTGCCATTATAGGCGGTCGTTAAAAGCAGGCCCTCATACACTTTCAGTTTTTTGCCGAACAAGGGTTTGAGATAAAGGGCCTGGGGAAGGGCATATTTCCATTCGAGGTCGTGGTTGCCAAATACGCGGTAATAGCGGCCTGCGGCCATGAACTGCGCTTCCTTCAACAGCGTAATCCTGTTCTTTTCCACCGCCACGGCAGGCTTATTTTCCCACAATTCTTCGCAATCGCCCAGGTTGATAAAGGTGAAGCCCTCATCGAAATAATGTCCGAGAGCGGCCATATAATTCTTATCAGTATGACGGAAGTCGTCGGCGAAGTCTTTGCCTCCCTTATGCTGATCGGAAAGAATAATGATCTTTCCGGCGTTCATATCGAAGGAAAAGGGACTGAGATGGCCGGATCTGACCCCGTGAAGGTTTTTAAGAAGCTGATCTAGAGAGCCGAAAACCTCCTTCTTATGGGGTGAAGA
This sequence comes from Flavitalea sp., assembly GCA_044224935.1. Lineage (GTDB taxonomy): Bacteria > Bacteroidota > Bacteroidia > Chitinophagales > Chitinophagaceae > Flavitalea. Next base: position 15,416 of record JBGAJL010000039.1, on the reverse strand, counting down.
AGACAGCTTAGTGGCAAGCCATGTAATTGGTTCTCTGAGGATTCGCTGCAAGACCCTGCGCATTTTTGATAGCATTTTCAGGTATAAAAATCACCTATATTTGCTTTATTCAACGAAAAACCATTAAATATTTATTCCAGGATTTTAATATCGGGAAGGGTATAAGAGAGTATTAAGGCGATACTTTTTTATACCCTTTTCTCGTGCCGGAAATATACTAAGTGTAAGCTTTATTCGTTGGAAGTTAGCCAGTTATAAAATTGATGATGTGACTGAGGAGGCGAAGCTATGCCCGGCTGATAAGAACATTTATGAGCTATTTTGCGCATGAAACGGCGGTGATTGACGGAGGGTGTACGATTGGTACGGGCACCCGGATCTGGCATTTTTCTCATCTGATGAGTGGATGCGTGATAGGGGAGCGGTGTAATATCGGTCAGAACGTGGTAGTCGAACCTATGGTGGTGCTGGGGAATAACGTGAAGGTGCAGAACAATGTGACCGTATATAATGGTGTGATTTGCGAAGACGATGTTTTTTTGGGGCCTTCAGTAGTGTTCACCAACGTTATTAATCCGCGTAGTGCGATTATAAGAAAAGACGAATACCGTAAAACGGTAGTGCGCAAAGGGGCGAGCATCGGTGCAAATGCGACGATCGTTTGTGGTAATGAGATCGGTGAATATGCAATGATCGGTGCGGGCGCTGTTATCACAAAGCCGGTCAAAGCCTATGCATTGGTTGTCGGTAATCCCGGCAGGCAGACAGGTTGGGTGAGTGAGGCCGGATATAAATTGAAGTTTGATGAGAATGGAGAGGCTGTGTGTGGGAATGAAAAGTATAGTCTTAGTCAGAATCAGGTTATTAAAATGAAAGTATGAACAGGTATACAGGAAAACTGATAATAGCATGCTCAATTTTTTTGGCCCTGGGCTCATGCACGGCTACAAAGAAGCAGCCTATTTCATATTTAGATATCAATACTGACACTACGGGTATTTCCAAAGCAATACCGGTTAACAAACTTATTCAGAAGGGCGACCTTCTGAATATTATTGTGTATAGTGATAATCCAATTGCCACTGCTGTTTACAATCAACCAATGATCAATCCGAACAGCTCAAGCGAATTGTCATTATCCAATCCTGTTTCCGGTTATCTGGTTGACAATAATGGAGACATACAATTTCAGAGCATTGGAACGGTACATGCGGCAGGTTTGTCCAAGCAGGAGTTGTCAGATACATTGGTGACTAAACTTAAAACATATCTAACCAATCCTTACTGTTCTATTCGATTAATGAATTATAGAATAACAGTGATGGGTGAGGTGATGAAACCTAATACTTATAATATTACCAATGAAAGGGTCAATGTGCTTGAGGCAATTGGAATGGCAGGAGATGTAACATTATATGGAAGGCGTGATAATGTGAAGATTGTACGCGAGATTAATGGTGAACGTAAAATAGCCAAGCTGGATCTCCGCAGTTCTGAAATATTTAAGTCTGAATTTTTCTATTTGCAACAAAATGATATGGTAATAGTTGATCAATTGAAGAACAAGCAACAGGCGAGCGATCAGGTTACAGTAAGAAATATTAGTATTCTTGCTACAATCGTTTCTACGCTTGCTATTGTATTTTCTGCGATAAGAAGATAAGGCTGAATCAAAAAAATAATTGATGAATTCCATCGATCGGCAAGAGGATGTTAAGGTGACGCTTAAGGACTTTATCTTAAAGTATCTTAAATATCTTCCCCTGTTTATTGTTTCTGTAGGATTAGCGCTCCTGTGTGCGTATATCTATTTAAGATATGCCCCTCCTCTATATAACGCAACTGCGACCCTGCTTATCAAAAGTGAGAAGAATCCTTACGGGGCATCGAACGAGGAATTTGAAAGTATATTTCTTTACAAAGGAGGTAATGATGTAGACAATGAAATAGAAATTCTTAAATCGAGAAACCTTGCGCTAAGGGTGGCAAAAGTTCTTGAATTGAATAAATTATATTACGCAGTTGGTAATGTTAAAACCTCCCTTGCCTATTTAGACCCCCCCTTCAGGATAGATGTTATTAAATTATACGATACAACGTCCACTATGAGTCTGGACATCAAACTGATTAATGGGAATCAGTTTACTATTGGCGAGAGCAAACAGGTTCAGTTAACGAACCAGGTCTTCAATACGCCTGAAGGGAAATTCAGAATAATAAAAAATGATACTTTATTTACTCAACTGAAGAATAAAGAATACCTGGTTACGGTGAGCTCTTTTGAAGAAGCTGCGAACTTTATTTTACGTGGACTTAAGGTGGATCCAATAAAGGACCGATCGAGTGTTTTATTGCTTTCATACCAGGGAATACAACCTGATCTTGGAAAAGATATTCTTAATCATTTAATGGACGAATATAAGCAGGCGAGCATTGAGGATAAAAACCAGATAGCGATACAGACGAGTAATTTCATAAATAAGAGATTGACTATTATTGAGCATGAGTTAGGAGATGTCGAAAAGAATCTTCAAGATTTTAAGCAGAAAAACCAGGTGATTAATCCTGCTGCACAATCAGAACTTGCCTTAAATAATCAGGCTGATCTTCAAAAAGATCTCGTTCAGCGCGAAATACAGTTGAACATTATAAAATACCTACAGGATTATGTCAATGATAATTCCAATCAATATAGCATAGTTCCTTCGTCACTTGGTATTGAGGATCCTGTTTTCGGGCAAATAGTGAAATCGTACAATGAGTTGCAGTTAAGAAGAGAAGCTGAGTTGAAAACAACTACTGTAAAAAATCCTGTAGTTGTTTCTCTGGGGGCTCAGTTAGATAAACTTCGGGCGGATATGCGTGAAAACCTTAGGAACCTTTTTCTTTCTACAAAAAAGATACGTGATCAGGAACAGAAGCGAATAGCTGCATTTCAATCAAATCTGAACAATATTCCTGTTCAGGAAAAAAATCTTCTCGACATTACCCGTCAGCAGGGAATAAAACAGAGTCTTTATTTATATCTTTTGCAGAAAAGAGAAGAAACAGCTATTTCTCTCGCATCAACAATCAGTAATTCACAGGTTGTAGATGTGGCCACCGGGTCTAAAATTCCAATTAAGCCCGACCCGGAAGGAATTAAAATCGTTGCTATATTTATCGGATTGCTTATTCCTGTCATCATTATTTACATTCGCGAATTGTTCAATGACAAATTGAAAACAAGACAGGATATCAGCAAGCATACTGCTGTACCAATCTTTGGAGAGATTGCGCATTCGGACGATCCTAATGCGCTTGTTATGACGAAAAATAGCCGCAAAGTGATCTCTGAGCAATTCCGCATGATAAGAACGAATCTAAGCTATCTCGTCGGTAATAAAGAAAATCCCGTTATACTTGTTACATCTACGGTTAGCGGAGAAGGAAAATCTTTTATAAGTATCAACACCGGGGCTGTTATGGCGCTTGCCGGAAAAAGAACTCTAATCCTTGAGTTCGATATCCGGAAACCTAAAATTCTTTCGGGCTTAAAGCTTTCAAAAGCATCCGGAATCACCAATTATCTTGTCGGCGACCTGCAATTATCTTCATTGATTGTTCCCGTTCCTGAGGTTGAAAATTTATTCGTAATGCCTTGTGGACCCATTCCTCCGAATCCTGCAGAAATGCTTCTGGAAGAAAAGATTAATGATATATTTGAGTATGCGAAAGCTCATTTTGATATTGTAATTGTTGACACTGCTCCGGTAGGACTGGTAAGCGATGCGCAGGTATTAAGCAGATTCGCTGATTGCACATTTTACATTACCCGCCTTAATTATACAATAAAGAAGCATATCCATTTTATTGATGATATTTATATCAATCACAAACTGCCTAAAATGGGTTTGCTTGTAAATGACATTGCAACCAGGTCGGATTACTATAGCTATGGAAATTATAATGGATACGGGTATGGATATAGTTATTTTGATGAATCAGAAAAGCGATCAACGGGCTGGTTCAAAAGATTGTTTCGTACCAGGTAAAATGAATCGAATTTAACCAATGAAAGTAGTTATACTCGCTGGTGGGTTGGGAACAAGGCTAACTGAGGAGACATCCATCAGACCCAAGCCGATGATTGAAATAGGAGGAAAGCCAATGCTTTGGCATATTATGAAAATATATGAGCAATATGGCTATAATGATTTCATTATCTGCCTTGGGTATAAAGGCTATTTTATAAAAGAATACTTCATTAATTATTATTTATATAATTCTGATATTACTGTTGAGCTTAGCTCCAATAAGATGGATATTCATTATTCCTCCAGTGAGTCTTTCCGCGTAACGCTTGTTGATACCGGTCTTGAAACAAATACCGCCGGACGTATAAAACGAGTTAAGCAATATATCGGAGAGGAGTCCTTCATGCTTACCTATGGTGATGGTGTTTGTAATGTTAATATCGCCGAACTTATCAAATTTCATAAGAGTCATGGTAAGCTGGCAACTTTAACAGCAATACAGATGCCAGGCCGGTTTGGAACCTTTGATGTGAATGAGGAAAATACGATAAGCGAGTTCAAAGAGAAGAGCGATAATGATGGCTTGTGGATCAACGGGGGGTTTTTTGTGTTGGAGCCTGGTGTATTTAATTATTTGAATGGAGATGTTGATAGGGTGCAATGGGAAAAAGGTCCTCTTTCGCAAATAGCGAGGGACAAAGAATTAATGTCGTATAAGCATCGTGGTTTTTGGAAGTGTATGGATGCTTTAAGAGATAAAATTGAATTGGAGGAATTGTGGAAGACCGAATCACCTCCATGGAAAGTATGGTAAAATAGAATGAAAATATTTGTCACAGGACATCGCGGATATATCGGTCCGCATCTGATTGAATTATTAAAGCGCAATGGTCATACCGTAACCGGTTGTGATATTGAGTTATTTAATGAATGCCAGATCGGAGAAATTGTAAAGCCCGACCTTGAACTGAAAAAGGATATAAGAGATATTCAGCTTCGTGATCTCGAGAGTTATGATTGTATAATGCATCTTGCTGCTATATCGAATGATCCCATGGGTAATATTAACCCCGGTATTACTTATAGCATTAATCGTGAGGGCTCTATACGTTTGGCGGAGCTTGCAAAACAGGCAGGCGTTCCGAGATTTTTATTTTCAAGTAGTTGTTCTATTTATGGGAAAGGTGAAACGGATGATCTTACTGAGTCGGCCTCTCTGAATCCATTGACGGCTTATGCTGTTTCGAAGATCGATACAGAGAAAGCTTTGAGTGCGCTCGCCGACGAGTCTTTTACTCCGGTATATTTAAGGAATTCGACGGCTTATGGATATTCTCCTATGTTCAGAATTGACCTGGTGGTGAATAATTTTCTCACCTGTGCCCTCGTGCGTGGCGAGATACGGATCATGAGTGATGGTGAACCCTGGCGGCCATTAATTCATTGCAGAGATATTGCTCATGCTTTTGTCGCTTTAATGGGTGCTCCGAAGGAATTAGTTCATAACAAAGCGATCAATATTGGTGAAAACAGTGAAAATTACCAGGTAAAAGAGGTTGCGTATAAAGTTCAACAGTTGGTGAAAGGGACGAATATAAAATTTACCGGGGAGACTGGACAGGACCCCAGAGACTACCGGGTAAATTTTGACCTGCTCCATGGACTGCTTCCCGATTTTAAATTTGAGTATACGCTTGATACAGGAATGGTGCATTTATATGATGTATTGACAAAGATTAATTTTTCATTGAAGGATTTCGAAAGCGATAGATTTATCCGGCTAAAACTTCTCCAAAAAAACCTGTCCCTCGTTTTGTAGATATGGATTTTATACCCACTTCTCTTGAAGGTGTCTATCTGATTAAGCCTTCGCAACTATCTGACAGCCGGGGCTGGTTTTCAAGAATTTATTGCCGAGATGAATATGCTACAATTGAGCCAGGAATTAACTGGGTTCAGTTTAATAATTCATTTACTTACAAAAGGGGAACGATAAGAGGCATGCATTTTCAGTATGAACCTTATAGTGAGGTAAAACTGGTGAGATGCATCGCGGGGAGAATATTTGATGTGGTTATAGACATACGTAAAGACTCTTCTACTTATTTAAAATGGTTTTCAGCAGAGCTGAGTGCAGAGAATAGAATGATGATGTATATACCGGGAGGACTGGCGCATGGTTTTCAAACGTTGGAAGATAATTGTGAAGTTTTCTATGCACATTCTTCGTTTTTTAATTCCGGATATGAGGGTGCGATAAGATATAACGATCCTGCAGTTGGCATCTCCTGGCCCCTGACCGTGACGGAGATATCGGAGAGGGATAAAAATCACCCATTGCTAAAAAGATAAAACCTGATGAACTGCAGATTCTGCAATACTATACTGGAGCATGAATTTATTGATCTGATCAATTCACCTGCATCGAATTCTTTTCTTACCAAGGAGCAATTGAGCGAACCGGAAACATTTTTTCCTTTAAAAGTGCTTATTTGCCATAATTGCTTTTTGGTTCAGATCGATGAATACAAAAAATCCGATTCTATATTTAATGAGGAGTATGTATATTTCTCTTCATTTTCATCGAGCTGGCTTAGGCATGCAAAGGATTATGTGGAGATGATCACTGAAAGGCTTTCCCTGGATCCTTGTTCCCAGGTAATAGAGATCGCTTCCAATGATGGATACCTGCTTCAGAATTTTGTAGCAAAGGATATTCCTGTATTGGGCATTGAACCGACAAAAAATACAGCGGCTGTCGCGGTTGAGAAGGGAATAAAAACGATCACGGATTTTTTTGGATCCCGGCTTGCGGAATCGCTGGCGGTAGAAGGTATTAAGGCGGATTTATTCCTGGGGAATAATGTGCTGGCGCATGTGCCGGATATCATGGATGTGATAAAGGGAATGAAAATTATTCTTAAGCCGGAAGGTGTTATTACAATGGAGTTTCCGCATCTGCTGCAGCTGGTAGAGAACAACCAGTTCGATACGATATATCATGAGCATTTTTCGTATTTATCGTTTTATACTGTAAGACAGGTATTTGGATCGCAGGGACTTGAATTATTTGATGTGGAAGAGATACCTACACATGGAGGATCCTTAAGAATATATGTGAAGCATAAGGAGAATAATAATATTCGTATAGAACCATCTGTTGGCGAATTGTTGGATAAAGAGATAAAAGCGGGTATTGCTGACCTGGTGTACTATCGGGCATTTGCCGGCCGCGCTAAGAAGATAAAGACTGATTTTGTACGGTTTCTGATGGAAGCGACAGATCAAAAAAAGAAAATTGCCGGATATGGTGCAGCGGCCAAGGGGAATACCCTGTTAAATTATTGTGGGATAAAAAGGGACCTGATAGATTTTGTTGTAGATGCTAATCCTGCAAAGCAAAATAAATTTTTACCCGGAAGCCATATACCGGTTGTAGCTGAAGAAATATTAAAAAAGGCAAGGCCTGATCTCGTCATCATATTTCCCTGGAATATTAAGGATGAAATAATGAACCAGTTGAAATACATCGGGGAATGGGGCGGAAAATTTGTGGTGCCGGTGCCTGAACTGGAAATTATATGAAGATTCTGGTGACAGGTGCTACGGGATTTATCGGACAACATTTGGTCAAAGCTCTTTTATCAGAAAAGCACGAGGTTATTGCTACGTCGACAAATTGGCAAAAGGCTTCTATGTGCTCCTGGTTCGGCGAAGTTGAATATAGAGAATACAAGTTTGCGCAGATATTTGACGAGAAAGACCTTTTCGCATATTTTGATAAGCCGGATTTGCTTATTCACTTAGCCTGGCAGGGATTACCAAATTTTAAAGCTCCTTTTCATATCGACGAAGTGCTGATTTCGCAGATACACTTTTTGAAAAATATTATTCAAAATGGGCTCAAAGGCCTGGTTGTTACAGGAACCTGCCTCGAATATGGGATGAAAGACGGATCGCTTTCTGAAGACATGCCAACTAGTCCGACCACTGCTTATGGGATTGCGAAAGATGTATTGAGAAAGTATATTGAAATACTTTGTCAACGATATGGAGGATTCTCATTTAAATGGGTAAGACTATTTTACATGTACGGCGAGGGTCAGCATGCCAATTCTTTAATTCCCCAATTACAGAAGGCAGTAGATAATAAGGAAGAAGAGTTTAAAATGTCTCCCGGCCAACAGTTGAGAGATTTCTTGAGTATTGAGGAGGTAGTGAAGTACTTAATAAAAATTTCTTTTCAGAAGCATTTTTCAGGTATAATAAATTGCTGTAGCGGATGCCCGGTTTCTGTCGAACAATTTGTAAGAAATTACCTGAGAGAAACTGGCCATATGATTAAGCTTAATCTCGGAGCATATGCTTATCCTGATTATGAGGTGATGGGGTTTTGGGGGGATAATAGAAAACTTATAAAGATTCTGGCAATTTGACTGGGTTAATAAGAATAGGTATCAGAAAAATTCGTGAGAAAATATCCTTTTATAGGTTTAAGAGGAATTTTTTTGGCAAATACTCCAGGTCATTTATCAACCCAATGAACATTTTCGATCTGGATAAAGTGAAAATTGGCAGGTATTCATATGGCGAGTTAAATGTAATGATGTGGAAAAACCCCAATCAGGGATTAACGATTGGAAATTTTGTATCGATAGCTCCAAATGTCACGTTTATCCTTGGAGGTAATCATTCCTTTGATACAATTTCTTCATACCCATTTTCAGATTTTGTTATTGGAAATAATTTGGATGAGGAAATGACAAAGGGGCCGGTAATAGTAAAGGATGACGTATGGATAGGCGCTTATGCGATAATCCTATCTGGAGTTACTTTAGGGCAGGGTTCAATCATCGCTACAGGCGCAGTGGTTACAAAAGATGTTCCTCCCTATGCAATCGTAGCCGGTAACCCTGCAAAAATAATCAAATACAGGTTTGATGAAGAGATAATAAGCATCTTGGTTGACCGTGTGAATTTTTCGAACTTAACTGAACAAAGAATCAGGTCCAATATTGGGTTGCTGCGCACTCCTGTTGATAAAGATAAAATTGAGCAATATATCTCATTATTCAAGTAATCCGATTTAATCTGCAGTTTGTAAAATTTATTCGCGGTTCTTTACTCAAGCGGAATCTTTTAGCTAATTTTTTCGGCGCCTTCCTGGTGGGTATTGCAAACATTGCAATATTACCCCTATATCTTTATTTGCTTGGGGCAGAGATGTACGGACTCGTCGGTTTTTATGCAACTTTGAGTAGTGTTATTGCTTTATTGGATTTAGGCCTTACTTCAACTCTGAACAGAGAATTAGCTATTCTTTCTTCAGTACCAGGCTCAGAGGAAAAAATGAGGAATAAAGTAAGGACATTAGAATATGTTTATTGGATTACTGGAATATTTATTGGATTGGTTGTTTATATATTTTCAGGATTAATATCGCTCTATATCAATCATAGCTCGTTGAGTCATGAAGAACTGGCAGAGGCTATTTTTCTGATGGGCATCGTAATAGGATTAAAATGGCCCAGTTCTTTATATATTGGTGGATTATTGGGTCTTCAAAGGCATGTTGTTTATAATACCTGGAACCTTATCCTGGAGATAACTAAAATGATTGCAACAGTAGTATGTTTAAAATATATCAAAGCAACTATCGAAGTGTTTTTTCTCGTGCAGGTGGCTTATTATTTTATTTATAGCGTAGTTTTTGGATTATTGCTTTGGAGAAACCTGCCTTCTGCTAATACAAAACCTAAATATGTGAAGAAAGAGTTGACTGAGATATGGAGGTTTGCTTCAGGCATGACAGGTATTTCAATTGTATCTATAATCCTTACTCAAGTGGATAAAGCGGTATTGATACGATTGCTTCCGCTTTCGGGTTTTGGATACTATTCACTGGCATCATCTATATCCAGCGGATTATATAGAGTGATAGGGCCGATAGATCAAAGTTTTTATCCTAAAATTGTTCAGCTTGTCTCTCAGAAAAATGATGAATATTTAAAGAAAACATACCATAAGGCCTGCCAATTTATGGCTATTGCTATTTTGCCAGGAGCTTTCTTTCTTTCTTTCTTTTCATTGGATTTTGTTTTTTTATGGACAAGAAACATGACAACTACATCTGAAGTTGCGCCTCTTGTAAGTGTACTTATTATAGGAACGGCATTTCATGGCTTGATGTTTGTTCCTTATGCACTTCAACTTGCCTATGGATGGACAAAATTTGCGTTAATTCAAAATATCATCTCTATTGTTGTGTTAGCACCTGTAATGTATGTTTTTACAAAGCAATACGGAGCTTTGGGTGCAGCGTTAGTATGGGTAATTCTTAATATTGGGTACATTTTTGTGGCACAGCCTATTATGTATAAAAAGCTTTTGCCTTCAGAAAAGAATAGATGGTATAAGGAAGACTTTTTTATTCCGCTCATTGCCTCAATTGGCACGGCATTATTGGTTAAATTGATAGCCACAGCTTTTCAATTCGATTCCGGCGCCAGGTATTTTCTCCTTTTTACAGGCGTGTTAGCCACCTATGCTGTTGCTGTTGGAACCACCGCTTCAACGAGGAAATTGGCTTATAACCTTATTGGAAAACCAAAATATGAATAATCCGAGACTTACTGTAATTATTCCTACCCGAGAGCGAGCTGATACTTTGGCATATGCTATTCGGACATGCGTCACACAGAAATATGATAATCTTGCAATCTTGGTCAGTGATAATTATAGCACTGATAGTACTCGGGAGGTTGTTGAGTCATTTAACGATCCCAGAATAAAATATGTGAATACGGGTAAGCGTTTGAGCATGTCTGATAATTATGAGTTTGGAATCAGCCACGTATCAGAAGGTTATGTATCTATTCTCGGGGATGATGATGGCTTGCTTCCGGATGCATTAACTCAAATAGCAGAACTCGTTAAGATTACTGGGTTTGATGCTATAAATTGGAAATCTGATCAATACCTATGGCCCTCGTTTAGGTTTAACAAGAGAGCCAACTTATTGAAAATATCTCTTAATGATAAGGTGTTAGAATTGAACGGGCCTACTGAATTGCAAAAACTTATCCGTTGTGAGAACGGTTATGAAATAGTTCCGTGGTTGTATAAGGGTTTTGTAAGTGTCAATTCAATAAACAAGGTCAAGAAAATATCGGGAAGGTTCTTTCGTTCTATGATACCGGATGTTTATTCCGGAATCGCATTGGCCAATGTAATTGATAGGTATATTTATTCGTACAGACCATTTTCGCTGGATGCCATCTCCAATCATAGTAATGGTGCTTCATATAATATGGAAACGACTGATAAGACTGCAGCTAATATGTTTCTGAGTGAAGAAAACATTCCTATGCATAAAGGATTTCTTTATTCGCAATCGGCATATATGTTAACTGCTGAGAGTGTATTCCAGGCGATTGATCATAAGGTGTTGCACCCTGAAAAATACGATATAGATTTGATCGACTTTTTCGAAGCTTCATTGGAGGAGGTACAAAGGGAACCTGTAAGCCGATATAAGAATGTTCTGGATGCGATTTGTTATTCAGCAACATATTTCAATATTTCGCCTGATAGGATCAGCAAATTGATAGACAGACATCCCAATAAGCCGTTCGAGGAGAAATATAACAATAATATAGAAGGATATAATATTTTTAAGAAAAGGATTGAAATCAACGCCGATAAGTATGGTGTCACGAACGTTTATGACGCCAGCCTGCTTCATCAGGAGATAAGAAATAATCCGTCGAAATATATTAGCCTGCCTGCCAAAGCTCTGAGCACAGCAAAATTTGTATTGCGAGAAGTGCAAAAGCGCCATATGTAACCTTGGATACTGCTAAAAGGAATAAACTGTCGTTCTTGGATGGCCTCAGGGGCCTGGCGGCTTTTTACGTAATGGTAGGGCATGCCCGTGTGCTGCTGTGGGAGGGGTATTCAGACGGATTTCTTAAACATCCTGATGTATACTCGATACTTGATAAGGCACTGATGTACTTTTTCGGATTATTCAAATATGGCGTCGAGGTTGTTTTTTTCTTTTTTGTTTTATCAGGATTTGTAATTCACCTTAAGTATGCGAGACAACTGCGGTATGATAGGCATGCTTCTTTTGACTACTGGCAGTATCTTTGGCGAAGGATAAAGAGGATCTATCCACCTTTCATATTTGCATTACTGCTGACATTTATTCTTGACAAAACAGGTGCGGTGCATGGATTTAACCAGTGGGAAAGACCCGTCCAAGGAATACCTGTCACCCATTTTTTAGATACGAAGACATTTTTTTTGAATTTATTGTTTTTGTATGATGTTTACACTCCTTTGTTTGGATCCAACGGGCCGGCTTGGTCACTAAAATATGAATGGTGGTTTTATCTCTTATATCCTGTTCTGATATTTTTTTTCAGGAAAAACATTTCTTTATCGACAGCCTGTATCCTATTGCTTTTGGGATTGACATTTTTGCCTGTCTGGACTGAGGGGCTTTCCCGACAGGTGTTTTCATTAATGATTTGCTGGTGGTTTGGTGTGCTGCTCGCCGAGATCTACGTAGGCAGAATATCGATCAGTTTGAAGTATTCTTCATTTGCAATCCTTTTTTTCCTGATTGCTCCATTTTTAAAATCGTATAATGAGGTTTTGTATTTTGTAGATATTTCACTTGGGTTTTTTGGCCTATTATCATTGTGTCTGTATTACAACCAAAAAGGTTCAGCATTATATATTCTGAGCCGCTTTCAAAATATAGATATTATCCATTATCCTATGCTTTATTTCCTTCGGGGCTGGTATCAATCGCATCACGGAGGAGCCCTTTCAACACACTTTGGTTTTGTATTCTTTGGAGTTACGTTAACGCTGATTGTTTCCTACTTCGTTCATTTCCTGGTGGAAGTGCCTTTCATATCCTCTCGTCGTAATATAGTTATGACAGATTTAAAAACGATAGATTAACAATCTTTGACACACTCAAACAGAAAGGTAATTATTGCTCATTCAGGAAGACAGCATTCGTATCACGTCGCATATAATCTTAAATTACTGAATAGCCTTGCTTCTTTTTATACGAGCTCATATGTTTCGTCGGGCGTGCTCCAGGAATTAGTAAATACATTTAACAACTCGTTTTTTAAGAAGAGATTTTTAGACGGGCTCAAGGGCGCGGCGATTCATTCCAACTGGTTACTTGAGATGCCTGAGTTTTTTGCCAGGATGATGAAAGCCGATGCTTTGCATATTAGCAGGCTTGTATGTGAGCGCGATGAGAAGTTTGATAGAAAAATTTCAAGATTGTTGGCATCACAGCCTTTTGATATTTTTTGGGGTTATCAGGGGAGTTGTTTGAGCGCTCTGCAGAAAGCTAATGAGCTTGACAAAATATCTATAGTGGAAATGACTATGAGTTATGTACCTTTTGCAAATGCTATTTTAAAAGAGGAGGCTCGTATTAATCCCGAATGGCGCGATAGCATAGATAATATCAATTATCCTGCATCTTATGAGAAGCGATTAACGGAAGAGCCGTTCGCGGCGAAAAAGATTATAGCGCTTTCTTCCTTTTTAAAGCAGACCTTGATCGCAGGAGGTGCAGACGCAGATAAAATACATATTCTTCCATTGGGATTTGATATTTCAAGAATAAAATATTCAGAGCAGACCGTTTCTATTGATAAACGGCCTCTCAAATTGTTGTTTGTTGGTAGAATCACTCAGGGAAAAGGAATCAAATACATGCTTGACGCGGTTGAGCAGATATCCTCAAATGATATAGAACTGCATATTGTAGGGAAAATCATTGGATCCGGAAGTGAATTTTTTCGGCGAAAACATCTTTATACTTATCACGCTTCTATGAGTCAGGAGAAATTATTCTCTTTTTACAAGGAATTTGATGTGTTTTTATTTCCCAGCCTGCTGGAAGGATTTCCGTTGGCAGTTATTGAAGCCATGGGAGCTGGTCTTCCAGTTATCACCACTCCAAATACGAGTGCAGAGGAACTTATTGTTGAAGGAGAAACGGGGTTTACTGTTCCCATCCGGAATTCAAATGCCATAGTCGGAGCAATTGATAAATTTCGATCGATGAATAATGACAGGTTTGTAGAGATGAGAGTGAATGCGCGTAATAAAGCTCTTCATTATACATGGGACACCTACAGAGAAAGACTTAAGGATATATTGGCTGAGTTATGAACAAGTTGACAGTATATACAAATATGCCAACTCCTTACCAGCTGGATTTTTTTGATGCGCTTAGTGATTTTTTTTCTCTCAAGGTGATTTATTTTTCAGTTAGAGAAAATGACAGGCAATGGGATTTACCATATACGAGCAGTAAATACGAGGTTGAGTTATTGAAGGATAATTGGATATCTAAGCTGATTCAGCGGAAAATACCATCATTTCATTTTAGCAATGCCATCGTGGGGACTGCACTTAGAGATAAAAACAACTTGGTTATCATAAATGGAACATACTGGACACCCAATGTTCTTATATCATTGCTGATAAGCAGGCTGAGAGGAAAATATGTGTGGTTTTATGGAGAAGCGCTCTTTCCTGTTAAAAACAGATTAAGATTTCTTTTTAAGAAGGTGCTAATCTTTCCGATAAGATTATTTGCCAACGGAATAATTGCCGTTGGTACGACTGCCGTTGACTCCTATAAACTCTATGGATATAGAGGGGAAATAGTAAATATTCCATATAATATTGATATATCATTATTTGATGAAGAGTACATCAATCCTGTCTTGTTTTCTGAATTAAGAATGAAATATGCTCCAAACAGCGAAATTCTTTTCTTGACATCCGGCGCACTTATAAAAAGAAAAGGAATAGATATTGTTGTCAAAGCTTTCAAGAATATCAATAATGGAGGGGCCGCATTGCTGATACTTGGAGATGGGGAGGAGAGAGGATATTTGGAAGACCTGGCCAAAGGCCATAGTAATATTTATTTTATTGGATTTGTGGAAAAGAGGATGGTGCCATATTATTTTAAGATCAGTGATGTTTTTGTATTTGGCAGTTGGTATGATGGCTGGGGCCTCGTTATCAATGAGGCGATCGCAGCAGATCTGGCGATAATCTGCAGCAATAGGGTGGGAGCTGCCATAGACAAGCTTACTGACGGCAAAAATGCAATTATTTGTGATCCGGAAAATATCCGGGAATACTCGGATGCAATGTCTCTGTTAATAAATAATGTTTCAAAAAGGACTGAATTAAAAAGGAAGAGCGGCGAATTAAAAGGTGAGCTATCCTCCTTCCACAGCGCAAAGAAACTATATGCAGTTCTCTCAGTGGACGAATGATAACGTTCTCATTTTATTTTTTCTTTTACTGATAACCTTTGTCATCGGCATAGTGATGGCG
>JBGAJL010000038.1:0-34730 GCA_044224935.1 Flavitalea sp. | reverse complement strand
AAAATCGAGGGCTTCATAGTGGGCATTGAAGGTGATATAAAAACTGTCGTCAGTAGTTCGCTCTCCTTTGGGGCCGGAAGTCCTGATGCCAAAACCGTTTAAAAATATGGCAAGCGATTTAGCAAAGTCGTGGTTCCAGTTTTCTTCCGGCATTTCGCGGCCCTCCGGAAGGAACCAGGCAATGTCATCCAATCCCATGCCTTTGATCGGCTGCCCCCTGAACCAGAGGCGCCGCCTGAAATTCGGATGCTTTTTACGAAAATGCACCAACTGCCTGACAAAATTCATCAGGTCTTTGTCTGCATGTTCCCAATCGAGCCAGGAGATATCATTATCCTGACAGTAGGCATTATTATTTCCTTTTTGCGTTCTTCCAAATTCATCGCCGGCAACGATCATCGGCACACCCTGTGATAACAATAATGTGGTGAAAAAGTTCCGTTTTTGTTTTGCGCGCAGCGCGATGATTGCCTGGTCATCCGTATCGCCTTCTGCTCCGCAATTCCAGGAGCGGTTATGATCTTCTCCGTCATAGTTATTCTCTCCATTCGCTTCATTATGTTTTTCATTGTAAGAAACCAGGTCGTGCATGGTGAAGCCATCATGTGCCGTGATGAAATTAATGCTCGCAGTTGGCCTGCGATAATCAGCTTTGTATAAATCAGAGCTCCCGGTAAATCGTTCTGCAAATTCACCGAGCATGCTATCAGCGCCACGCCAGTAGTCGCGGATACAGTCGCGGTATTTGCCGTTCCACTCTGCCCAGCCAAGGGGAAATTTCCCCACCTGGTAACCGCCTTCACCGACGTCCCAGGGCTCAGCGATCAGCTTTACCTGCGAAATGACGGGGTCCTGGTGAATGATATCGAAAAATGCGCTGAGCCGGTCCACTTCATGCAGCTCGCGGGCCAGGGTAGCCGCCAGGTCGAAACGGAACCCGTCCACCTGCATATCTATTATCCAGTACCGCAAGCTGTCCATGATCAACCTGAGCACACTCGGTAAACGTGCGTTTAATGTATTGCCCGTACCCGTATAGTCCATGTAATACCTTCTGTTATCCGTAAGCCGGTAGTAGGAAGTATTGTCCAGGCCGCGGAAAGAGATAGTAGGGCCGAGATGATTTCCCTCGGCAGTATGATTATACACCACGTCGAGTATCACTTCGATGCCGGCCCTGTGCAGCTCGCGGACCATCGTTTTAAATTCAACCACCTGCTCTCCGTGCGTGCCTGAATTGGAATAGAGGATATCGGGGGCAAAGAATCCGATGGTGTTGTATCCCCAGTAATTGGTAAGTCCTTTATCCCGCAAAATCTTATCTACCAGAAAGTGATGAACAGGCATCAGCTCCACGGCTGTGATGCCCAATGATTTTAGATATTCAATGGTAACCGGGTGGGCAAGCGCTAAGTAAGTGCCGCGGATATTTTCCGGGATGCCGGGGTGTTTTTGGGTAAAACCTTTTACATGTGTCTCATAAATAATGGTTTTGTGATAGGGGATATGGGGCCTCTTAACGTGCTGCCAATCGAAATTCCGGTCGATTACCACGCTTTTTGGAATAAAGGGGCCGCTGTCTGTGTTGTTATAACTCAGATCTGCTTCGGGGTGGCCCATGATATAGCCAAACACCGATTCATGCCAGCGGATCGGGCTGGAAATGGCCTTTGCGTAAGGATCTATCAGGAGTTTATCGGGATTGAAACGGTGACCATTGACGGGATCAAACGGGCCGTGGGCGCGATATCCGTATAAAAGCCCGGGTGCGGCGCCGGGGATATAGGCGTGCCAGACGTGATGCGATATCTCTTTTATCTTAATGCGTGTTTCTTCACCGGCATCGTCGAAGAGGCAAAGCTGCATGCCTTCGGCATTTTCTGCAAAGACAGCAAAGTTCACTCCTTTTCCATCCCATGTAGCTCCTAGCGGATACGGATTTCCCGGGTACACTTCATAATTCATTTGCTGGTAAGGTTTTACAAGGCTTATTCAATATCTTTGCCATCCTTCGCCTGCGGCAGATGCGGCGAAGACGGGCTTCGCAAAAGGGCCTCGGATGGCGAAGCTATCTCCTTCTCAAAAATTTTCTTTTCTTCTTAAAATAATATATCTTTGCGCCTCCTAAAAAGTGTATGGGTAAACAACCGCTGATCAAACAGGATGGAGTTATTATAGAGGCCTTGTCGAATGCTATGTTCAAAGTGAAGCTGGAAAATGGCCATGAGATCCTGGCTACCATATCGGGGAAGATGAGAATGAACTATATCAGGATTCTTCCGGGTGATAAGGTAGGCGTGGAGATGAGTCCGTACGATCTTTCGAGGGGAAGAATCATTTTCAGGTATAAATAATTAATGAAACGCCGGCCCCGTCCGGCAAAAAAAACGAAGAGATGAAAGTAAGAGCATCCATCAAAAAGAGAAGCGCAGATTGCAAGATTGTGCGCAGGAAGGGCAGACTTTATGTGATTAACAAAAAGAATCCCCGTTTCAAACAAAGACAGGGTTAATATTTACCTGGAAATCATCATTACAAAAAAAACCAACAATAAACTATGGCTCGTATTGCCGGAGTGGATCTGCCAAAGAACAAGAGAGGAGAAATAGGTCTTACCTACATTTATGGTATCGGCCCGTCTACCGCTAAATATATCCTGGATAAATCAGGAATTAACGTGGACAAGAAAGTGAACGAATGGAACGATGATGAACTGAGCGCTATCCGTTCCATCATCACCAATGAGTTCAAAGTGGAAGGTCAGCTTCGCTCCGAAGTGCAGATGAGCATCAAGCGTCTTCTCGATATTGCCTGCTACCGTGGCCTGCGCCACCGCAAAGGTCTGCCCGTTCGCGGCCAGCGCACACGTACCAACAGCCGTACGCGTAAGGGTAAACGTAAGACCGTTGCAGGAAAGAAAAAAGCAGCCAAGAAATAATAATTAAAACTGTCCATGCACCATAACTCCTGGTAAGGAATAGGGCATGAAGGGTCTCCCTCCGGGAGTTGAATATAAACGTTAATCGATTACCTCCAACAGTAGTAAAAATGGCAAAAGCACAGAACAGCGCGAAAGCGGCGGCAAAGAAACGAATCGTCAAGGTTGACAGCTATGGCGATGCGCATATCTCTGCCACATTCAACAATCTTATTATCAGCATTACCAACAAATTCGGCCAGGTAATCTCCTGGAGCAGTGCCGGTAAGATGGGATTCAAGGGCTCCAAGAAAAATACTCCCTATGCTGCACAGATGGCGGCCTCGGATGCAGCGAAGGTTGCGTTCGACGCGGGAGTAAAGAAAGTAGATGTATATGTCAAGGGACCCGGTTCGGGTCGCGAAGGCGCTATCAGGGCCCTGTCTACCTCCGGTGTGGAAGTGGTGATGATCAAGGATATGACCCCATTGCCGCACAATGGCTGCCGTCCTCCCAAGAAAAGAAGAGTTTAGTATTATTTATTTATAAACCGGCCTGCGATTTATTTTTAAGATTTTTACCGATCGCCGGCTGTAATTAAAAAATCGAACAGCAAACTATGGCACGTTACACAGGCCCCAAAACAAGGATTTGCCGCATATTCGGTGAGCCGATCCTGGGCAACGGTAAGTATCTTACCAAGAACAGCAATCCTCCCGGCCAGCATGGCCCGACAAAAAAGCGTAAGGCCCCGGGTGAATACGCTCTCCAGTTAAAAGAAAAACAGAAAGCCAAGTACACTTACGGTGTGTTGGAGAAACAATTCCGCAAAACGTTTGAAGAAGCATCCCGTATCAAGGGCGTAACAGGTGAAAACCTGATGAAATTGCTCGAAGCACGTCTCGACAACACGGTTTTCCGTTTGGGAGTGGCCGCTTCACGTCCTGCTGCCCGTCAGCTCGTTTCACACAAACACATCACGGTAAATGGTGAAATCGTGAATATTCCTTCTTTCCAGCTGAAGCCCGGCGACGTGGTCAGCCTGAAAGAGAAAGACAAAACAAACGCCTCACTGACCGGTGCGTTCCGCGGCAAGAACCAGAAATTCGGCTGGCTCGACTGGAACGAAGGGGAGATGAAAGGTACTTTTGTTGCTTATCCTGAAAGGGAAAGCGTTCCGGAAAATATCAAGGAGCAGTTGATTGTAGAGCTCTATAGTAAGTAAAAAGTAAAAACTCAAAAGTTAAAAGTAAGAAGAGAGGGGTTTTCATTTTTAAGTTTTTCACTTTTCACTTTTCACTTTTTCAAATAAAATCAATTTTTCAAACATGGCCATTTTAAATTTCCAGAAACCAGAAAAGATCATCTTGCAAAAGGCTACTGATTTCGAAGCTCAGTTCGAGTTTCGTCCACTGGAGCCTGGCTTTGGCGTTACCATTGGCAACGCATTGCGCAGAGTTCTTCTGAGCTCACTGGAGGGTTATGCGATCATTGGTGTTCGCATTGAAGGGGTGGACCACGAGTTCGCTACTATCAAGGGCATTTCTGAAGATGTTGTTGAAATTATTCTTAACCTCAAGCAGGTTCGCTTCAAGAAAAAACTTGACAACGATCCTGGCCAGGAAAAAATAAATCTCAGCATTAAAAATAAAAATGAATTCACTGCAGGCATGATCGGCGATGTTTCACAGAGCTTCGAGATTATGAACCCTTATCTGCTGATCTGCACACTGGATCCTTCTGCCAAACTCGACATCGAGCTTACTATCGCAAAAGGACGCGGTTATGTACCCGCTGAAGATAACAAGGTAAAAGATGCACCGTTTGGCTACATCCCTACCGACGCTATCTTCACACCGATCAAAAATGTAAAATACGCTATCGAAAATACGCGTGTGGAACAGAGAACGGACTACGAAAAGCTGCTCATGGACGTTTCTACAGATGGAACCATCCATCCCGAAGAAGCGGTGAAGCAGGCGAGCCGTATCCTGATCCAGCACCTGATGATCATCACTGACGAAAACATCACTTTCGATAACAAGGAAGACAAGAAAGAAGACGTTGTAGATGAGCAGATGCTGCAGTTGCGGAAGGTATTGAAAACACCATTGGAAGACCTCGATCTTTCTGTACGTGCGTTCAACTGCCTGAAAGCGGCAAAGATCAACTCCCTCAGCGAACTGGTGCAGTACGAACAGGAAGACCTGATGAAATTCAGAAACTTCGGACAGAAATCGCTTGCAGAAATCGAACAGGTGCTCGGCGAAAGAGGCCTGCACTTCGGAATGGACCTGAGCAAGCTCGGAGTGGATAAGGATGAATTTTAACTTAATAGATCCGATTGCAATTCCTGACACGGTGCAATCTTAAAAACAACAGTCATGCGTCACGGAGACAAAATCAAAAATCTCGGCAGAACAGCGTCACATCGCAAAGCCTTATTAAGTAATATGGCCTGCGAGCTGATCGCACACAAAAGAATCGTAACCACACTGGCGAAGGCGAAAGCCCTGCGCACGTATATTGAGCCACTTATCACTAAAGGAAAGGAAAATACCACACACCAGCGCAGGGTAGTGTTCAGCTATCTGCAGGATAAGGAAGCAGTAGCGGAATTATTCGGGGCAGTGGCGGAAAAAGTTGCCGGCCGCCCAGGTGGCTATACCCGGGTGATCAAATTGGGCGCCCGCCATGGTGATAACGCCGAAACGGCTCTTATTGAGCTTGTCGATTTCAACGAGATCTACGGAAAAGGTAAAGGTGAGGCGAAGGAGCCTGCAAAGAAAACACGCAGAAGCAGAAGCGGCGCACCGAAGAAGGCAGCGACACCTGAAGTGGTCAGTGAAGCCCCGGCCGAAACACCGGCAGCCGACGAAACAGCCAAGGCAGAATAATATTTTCTATAAAAAGTATCGGGAGGAAGCAGGACTGAACAGGTCCTGCTTTTTTATTTCGTCATAAATTTGCCTGTGGAATGATTTTTCGCCCGATATCCCCCAAAAATTGTTTTTATTTGCAAAATTTTCCTGAATGACTTCGAAAGAGCAGGCACCGGCAATACTTTTACTGGCAGATGGAACCGTTCACTATGGTAGAGCCTTTGGAAAAAGGGGCACCACCACAGGTGAAATATGTTTTAACACCGGCATGACGGGCTACCAGGAAGTGTTCACGGACCCCAGTTACTACGGCCAGATCGTAATCATGAACAATGTTCACGTAGGCAATTACGGCGTGAAGGATGAGGACATCGAATCAGACGGTGTGAAGATCAGGGGCCTTATCGCCAGGAACCTCGAAGAATTATACAGCCGTAAGCTCGCGCAGGGCTCATTGGAAGATTATCTTGTCAAGAATAATATCGTCTGCATTGAAGATGTAGACACGCGTGCGCTGGTCACGCATATAAGGCAGAAAGGCGCGATGAACTGCATCATCTCTTCTGAAATACTGGATGTTGAAGAATTAAAAAAAGAACTGGCTAAAGCCCCTTCAATGGAAGGGCTCGAGCTGGCCAGCGAAGTGAGCACGAAAATCGCCTATGCCCGGGGAAATGAAAATGCTGACGTGCGCATTGCGGTAGTCGATTATGGCACCAAGCAGCACATTATCGAGTGTATGGTGGAAAGAGGAGCGTATGTAAAGGTATTTCCGGCAAAAACACCGGTATCGGAAATGAAGGCCTTCAACCCAAACGGCTTCTTTATTTCGAACGGTCCCGGGGATCCCGCTTCGATGGATTATGCCATTGAAACGGTAAAAGAAGTGCTCAGCGAAAACAAACCTGTTTTCGGTATTTGTCTCGGCCACCAGTTGCTGGCACTGGCAAATGGCATCCCCACATTTAAAATGCACCACGGGCACCGCGGATTAAATCATCCCGTAAAAAACCTGGTCACCGGCAAATGCGAGATCACCACACAAAACCATGGCTTCGGCGTTGACCCCGAAGCGGTTAAAAAATCGGCTAATGTGGAGGTGACGCATGTGAATCTCAACGATAATTCCATTGAAGGAATAAGATTGAAAGACAAGCCCGCCTTTTCGGTTCAATATCACCCGGAGAGTACGCCGGGCCCGCACGACAGCCGTTATTTGTTTGATGATTTTATCAATCTCATTAAAAAACATGCTTAAATGAAGATCGCCATCATCAACGGTCCGAACCTGAATCTTCTCGGCACAAGAGAACCGGGTGTGTATGGCAGCAAAACCTTCGGAGAATATTATAAAGAATTGCAGGAGAAATATCCTTCTGTTATATTTTCCTATTATCAAAGCAATGTGGAAGGAGAGCTGATCGATGAATTGCAGCGTGCGGCTGATAAAGACGGGGTGATCCTTAACCCCGGCGGCTATACACATACGTCCGTTGCTATCGGTGATGCGATTGCTTCTATCAAAGCGCCCGTTATCGAAGTGCACATCAGTAATGTGCAGGCCCGCGAAGATTTCCGCAAAATATCCCATGTCTCGGCCAAATGCAGGGGCACTATTAGCGGATTGGGCTTAACAGGTTATGCATTGGCCGTAGAATATTTCCTCGGAAAATAAGCACGTCAGAAAGGCTGTTAAATGGTTGATCAGGAATTAACGCGGGTCTGCTGTGTCTCTCTTACTTTAATGTGGACTGTATTTCCTTTACAAATGAAACAGGGACGCCTATTGCAGTTGCGATCTGTTCTTCAGTTTGATTTGTATTTCATACCTGTCCCATTCCAACTTTTTCTCTGCATAGTATGCCTGCAATTCAAGTTCCGTTAAATGTGCGGTTTTTGCATCCATAAAGAAAAATTTAAATACAGCGTCTTCCGACAAAGATATCGGAATGCCTGAAAAATTAGTGAGATTTTTCAACACATACAACCATTTATCTTCTCTCGTGACTAATTCTCCTTCGGCCTTTTTAAATTTTGGCATTTCGATATACCAATACATTAATCTATCGCAAAAGATGGTCCGCGTGTCTTCGTCAATTAATTTCACCTTATGCACAACCTGATCCGGGTGGGTATCATCAAAATTGAAATTCAGTATACATATTGTGTATGTTTTCTTCAGCTCAAAGTTCCATTTGCCTTTTTCCGCCTGCGCCCGCACCGGGTAAGTAGAGTAAAATATGCTCCTGTCTTTGCTATGTGTCTTCCGTAAGATTTAGTAAATTTAGATTCTTATGGGAAAGCCATTTCTTTTTCTATTTCTTCTTATTCCCTTTGGGGGATCTTCACAATGGAAGGATTATAAGCTGATCAACGATGGCAAAGACACCATTAATCGTATGGATCAGAATGGTAAGAAGCAGGGTGAATGGGTGGTGCATTATGACGCGTTGCGGGGCGAGCCGGGCTATGAAGAAGAAGGTATATTCAAAAATGACCGCAAGGAAGGAGAGTGGCGGTTGTTCAGCCTCATGGGCGACCTGATCGGTATTGAACATTATAAATGGGGATTGAAGGATGGCCTTGCGCAGTATTTTAATACACAGGGAGATCTGCGTGCGGAGCAAAGCTGGAAAGCGCTTAATCCCGATAAGCAATACGACACGATAGAGGTGGAGGATGTCGATAAACTCAACACTTATCACCAGGTGATCATAAAAAATGAAGGTGCTTCCTTAAAGCATGGAGAATGGAAATATTATGATCCTAACGGGGGAGGTGCAGTTATTAAAACGGAAACGTATGTGCTCGGAAAATTGCAGTCGGAGAGCAGTGCTGCTGCAACAGCAGCGCCCCCCAGGCCACAAAAGGTGGAGAAGCCCAAAGAGGTAATTGAATTTGAAAGAAAGAATAAAAGGAAAAAGGTGAGGTATCATGATGGAAGCACGTATTGAAAGAGATCAAATCATCATCAGCTATGAGATACATATTACCGGTAATACTTCTTGTCTTATTTTCAGGATGTGATTTCGGCTACACGATATGTGTATGCAATCCGACTTCATCGGACATATATATAAAGACTTATCCGTTAGTCGAGTCTTTATATGAACATGCATCTCAAAATGAAATTCTGAAAAGGAAAATTATGCAGGAGGGCGATTCCGGTATATATAAAATCAATGCCGGAGACACGCTTCGGATCCCAGGTAATTTAGGTACTCCGCAGATTGAAAATCTCCCTTTCACTTATATTGCAATTATTAAAAATGCGGATACGCTGGAATTAAAGGGAAAGCAGGAAATACTGGCACATCTAAAACAAATGTATAAGAAGAAAAATAAAGCAGGACCTTATTTTATAGATATTTAATTTTTTTGAAGCTTTATATGAAACATAACCTGCCCGCATTGGCCGCAATTATTATTCTCTTTTACTCATGCTCAAAGAAGGGCGAAGCCAGGGAGTCACGGGACGCTCTCAGACAGGACCCTGTTACCAACATCAATTTTATTAATCACATATCGGATGACCCATATATTATCGGCTTCTCTTATAATGGTGAGGGAGGTGCAGGCTACCAAATAGAAAGCCCTCTTCGGGTTACATATCCGGAATAATTTCTGTTTTTTTTGATAATTTCGCTTTACTTTAGTTATCGACTGCTTTGAACCAGACTTGCCTGAATAATGAAAAAGACCTGCTGCGCCGGGTTGCTGAAGGGGATGAAACTGCTTTCAGGTCGCTCTACGACCACTATCGTAAAAAGATTTATGCACTGGGCCTGTTTCTCACCAGGTCCGAAAGTTCTGCCGAAGAGCTTGTGCAGGATGTTTTCCTGAAGATATGGGAAAAGCGGGAGTACCTGCGGGAGATAGATTATTTCAACGCATGGCTGCGCACGGTCGCCCGCAATACCGCCATTAATTATCTCCGGACGAAGGCAATGGAAAAACTGGAGCTCCGTCGCCTGCCGGTGAGCGAAAATGATAATCGCTTCACCGAAAATGCTGCCGCCGACAGGGAATATTCTGCATTATTGCAAACCGCCGTCGGGCAGCTTCCGCTGCAGCAGCGGAAAGTGTATGTTCTTCACCGTCAGCAGGGTCTTTGCCATGAAGCTGTAGCCGAAAAGCTCGATATATCGGTATTGACCTCGAAGAAATATATGAAACTGGCCCTTCGCTCCATCCGTAATTTCCTGGAGCGCCGGATGGATGCTGCGGTATCGATCGCCATTATGATTTCTTTATTCTGAATTTATTTTTCCCCCGATGGCCCCCTGGTGCTTTTTCATTTGTCTAAAGTTGACGGGCAGGCTGATCCACGGCCCCGCCTCATTCGGAAAATTTTAATTATTTATGGAAGAGCAACGCCTCGAAGAGTTATTCCGGCGATACCTGCAGGGAACCCTTACAGATGCTGAAGAAACAGAACTGTTCCAGCTTTGGCTGGATCCTTCGCTGGCAGATAGCAGGGTGCAAATCCTTAGTGACTTTTACGACAGGCTACCCGAAGACAAAGACATGCCGGCCCGGAAAGCCGATCTTGTTTTTCAGCAGATAATGAAAGGACAGAACGCATATCGTTCATCTCATAAAACAGCATGGATATCCTGGAGACGAATAGCAGTTGCTGCTTCTGTACTGATAGTGATTGGATTAAGCGGCTACCTGCTATTTAATAAAAAAATGCAGCCCCGGCAGGAAGTTGTACAGGCGCCGGTAAGCGCCGGTAAAGAGTCGCCCGGAATGAACCGCGCAATGATTCTGCTGGCCAACAAGCAAAAAATATTCCTGGACAGTGCTTCCAACGGATCGCTGGCCATGCAGGGAACGGTGAGCCTGTTGAAACTGCAGGATGGAAAGATCGCTTATGAAGCAACAGCCGGCGCATCGGGCGAGCAGAGCTATAATACGCTTGTTAATCCGCGGGGCAGCAAGATAATTGATATGCAACTGACCGACGGCAGCCACGTATGGCTGAATGCCGGGTCGTCGGTTACTTTCCCGGTTGCTTTTACAGGAAAGGAAAGAAAAATTTCAGTGGAAGGTGAAGCCTATTTCGAAGTGGCCGAAGATGCCTCAAAACCTTTTCTGGTAACCAGGGGTAAGACAACGGTGAAAGTACTGGGAACACATTTTAATGTAAACGCCTACGATGATGAAACAGATATGCGAATAACCCTGCTGCAGGGTTCCGTACAGGTGATAAATGATCAGAGCGCGGCAATGATAAAGCCAGGCGAACAGGCAATTGTGAAAGCTGATAAAATAAATATCGCAGCCGGTGTTGATCTTAATCAGGTGATGTCATGGAAGGAGGGATATTTTCGCATGAAGGGCACTGATCTCGCATCGCTGATGCGCCAGATAGCAAGATGGTATGATGTGGAAGTAATTTATGAAAAGGAAATACCCAGAGTCAGGTTTGGGGGTTTGATAAACCGCGACGCCAGTTTACCGGATGTGTTGAAAGCGCTTGAACAGTACGGGATTTATTCCAGGCTGGATAAAGGCAGAATCATGGTTCAGTAATTAACAGACAATCTAAATAAAAGCCAGAAGTGGTAGTGACACTTCTGGCGGGGAGTTTAGATTAATTCAATATAGCAATCGGATAGGACCACTTATTAATTAACCAAACTAAACAAAGTTATGCATTTTAAAGCTCTTTGTAATGCCGGGCGCTTGCTGGGCCGGCTACCAAAACAAACGCTGTTGAAAATGAAGTTGACAGTATTATTGATTACAATGGGCCTCTGCGTCAATGCGAGCGGGGTCGCTCAGCAAGTGACCCTGTCGCTTAAAAATGTCCCGTTGGAGCAGGTGTTCAATCAAATAAAATCACAAACGGGATTTTCTTTTATATGGAATGAATCGACATTGAAAGCCACTCACCCGGTTGACATCAATGTGAAGAACGTTTCTGTTTCCGAAGTGATGGATCATTGCCTGCGCGGCCAATCCCTGGTCTACCAGATCGTCGGAAAAATAATTGTTATAAAACAGGAAGGAGAAATTGCACGGCCGGCTGATAATTTTATAAATTTGGCTCCCGCGCCGCCCGTTGAGGTGCATGGCAGGGTGACCAACGCAAAGAAGGAGCCGCTGGAAGGAGTGAGCGTAACGGTTAAAGGCTCACAGACAGGCACTGCCACCGATGCCGATGGACGGTTTCAGTTATCTCTGGCCTCCAATAACGTGGAACTGGTTTTTTCTTTCGTGGGATATACAACACAAACCATAAAAGCAGGGAATCAAACAGTGTTTGATATTGTAATGGAGGAAGCAGTTGCTAACCTGAATGATGTAGTGGTGGTAGGATACGGCACACAAAAAGGAAGAGATGTTACCGGCTCCATATCTACAGTGGAAAGTAAACAATTAACGGTAGCGCCTGTTGCCAGCGTAACTAATATGCTGGCCGGTCGTTTGCCGGGTTTGATCTCGGTGCAGTCTGGCGGGCAACCCGGTTTTGATGCCGCCAACCTGAGCATACGGGGTTTTGGAAATGCACTCGTTATCGTGGATGGGGTGGAGAGTGATTTTAATACACTGGACGCTAATCAGATTGAATCAATATCTATATTGAAAGATGCCGCGGCCTCTATTTATGGCTCTAGAGCGGGTAATGGAGTGATACTGGTCACCACGAAACGCGGCAACATGGGAAAGCCCACCATTACCTTAAACAGTTCGTACACGCTTCAGGGCATCACAGCAATGCCAAAACCGGCTAACTCAGGTGAATATGCAACAATGGCCCGTGAAGAGTGGATACAGTCAGGACGGCCGGAAGCCAATGCACCATTCACTGAGGAGCAGATCGGCAAATATTTTCAGGGAGGAGATCCCTTATATCCCAATACCAATTGGCAAGATGTTCTCATAAGAAATTGGGCGCCGCAGCAACAACATAATTTATCCGTGAGAGGAGGAAACGATCGAATTAAATATTATGGCTTTTTAGGGTATCTGGACCAGGGCACCATGTGGAAAAAGGGCGGCGGCGGATATAAGAGATATAATTTTCAATCGAATATTGATGCGAAGATTCTTGATAATCTCTCCTTTAACCTGACCGTTGCCAGCACTGTTGAAAATTACAGGTTTCCCGAGCGCCCTGAATCGGCTGGCACCGAAGGGTTGTGGCTGGATTACTGGATGACCCTGCCCATTTATCCTGCGGAATTGCCCGACCCCACTAAAATTTCATACGCCGGAGCAGGTGGTGTGGGAGGCGTTCAGGTGACTTCCAACAGGGATATAAACGGGTACAATAATACGGATAACCAGAATTTGAATGGAACGCTTTCCCTGAACTATAGTTCAAATAAAATCAAGGGGCTGTCAGCTAAAGCTTTTTTGAATTATTCCCAATATTATTCCACGAACAAGCAGTTTTTAAAGCCTGTGAAATTTTATACGTATGATCCTGCCAGTGAAATTTATACCCTGGTCGGATCTTATGGTTCCCAGGCTCAGCTCTCATTTGCAAAAAACCAGGGAACAACTATCACCGAACAGCTTTCCCTTAATTATGACAGAACATTTGCGGCCGATCACCATATCACTCTCCTGGCGCTTTACGAGGCCATTGATTATACATCTGAATCACTCACTGCTTCAAGGTCTCACTACCTGACTTCCTCTATCGACCAGTTATTTGCCGGAAGCACACAGGATATGTCGAACAATGGTTCCGCTGCCCAGATGGGCAGGAACAGCTATGTGGGAAGGTTAAATTATGATTATAATGGCAAATACCTGCTGCAGGGAATTATCAGGGCGGATGCCTCTGCAAAATTTCCACCGGGCAAAAGATGGGGATACTTTCCAGGTGCGTCATTAGGTTGGAGACTGTCGCAGGAGAATTTTATGAAAACGATAAAAAATCTTGACGAACTGAAATTACGCGTGAGCTATGGGCAATCCGGGATTGATGATGTAGGTAATTACCAGTATTTATCGGGATATAACCTGACCTCAGGCTATGGAGGCTCTTATGTATTTGGATCAACAGGCGCCCAGCAGGGATTGGTTTCCAAGGGGCTCGCAAACCCGAATTTAACCTGGGAGAAGGTCATTATTTATAATGCCGGCATCGATTTCTCCCTGTTTAACAGGAAACTGTATGGATCAGCAGAAGCTTTTTACCGGGAACTTGATGGTATTCCGGCAACAAGGATCTCTACGTTGCCCTCCTCATTCGGAGCAAGCCTGCCTCCTGAAAATATAAACAGTCAAAACAACCGCGGGTTTGAATTTAAACTCGGCACTGCCGGCAACCTGGGAGATATACGTTGGGATATCAGCGGAAATATTTCCTGGTCAAGGGCCAAGTGGGGGCATTTTGAAGAGCCCGATTACACTGACGCAGACCAGGAGAGAATAAATAAAAAATCCGGACAATGGACAGACAGGCAAATTGGTTACCTGACGGGCGGATTATTCACCAGTCAGGCCCAGATTGATGATTTGCCTTATAATATGGATCAACAGCAAAATATTACCCTTCGCCCGGGGGATCTTATTTTAAAAGATGTAAACGGAGATGGCATAGTGGATTGGAGAGACCAGGTTGAGATAGGCAAAGGCACCATCCCACACTGGATGATGGGGTTAAACATAAATCTGCAATACAAAGAGA
The DNA here is from genome assembly GCA_044224935.1 of Flavitalea sp. GTDB lineage: Bacteria > Bacteroidota > Bacteroidia > Chitinophagales > Chitinophagaceae > Flavitalea. Next base: position 20,278 of record JBGAJL010000038.1, on the reverse strand, counting down.
GTTCGATTTTTCCGCCTTATTGCAGGGAGCCATGGGGTATTATACGTATCTGATATACAATTATGGCTCGCAGAATTACCCGGAAATTATGTATAAGCTCAGGTGGTCTGAGAAAAATAATGATCCCAACGCCATGATAGCAAGGTTAGGTGGTGCGCCCACTAATTCTGCAGGTTCTGATTATTATTATAAGAAAGCCGGTTACGTTCGGTTAAAAACTTTATCCATCGGATATAATTTTCCGAAGCATTGGTTAAACGCTAACAAGGTCAGCCAGGTGCGTATTTATGCTGCCGGAACGAATCTCCTGACGCTCGATAAGTTAAAGGCATTCGATCTGGATCCGGAAGCTCCGTCTTCTCTTTTGGGAAGATATTATCCTCAGCAAAGGACAATCAGTTTTGGAGTAAATATATCATTCTAATTTTTTTGATCATAAGAAATTAAAGTATGAAAAAAGTTATCATATTCTTTATAGTGGCTGTGGCGTATACATCCTGCATGAAAGATGTATTGAACAGGCCCCCTTTGGACATTATTTCGGATGAAAATGTTTGGGAAGACAGTATATTGATGGATGCCTATCTTACCCATATCTATGAAGAAATGGGCAACACTGTTTTATTAAACGGAACCCCATCAACGGTATATACTGATTGGAACACAAGCTCTGCCTGGAATGGACCATTTATTCTGAATGAAATGAGTGATGAAGGCACTGCCGGCTGGTTGTACACCCAGGCTGAAAAAAAAGTGAACGGTTTGAAGGTGGATGGCGGCTTATTGGAATGGTGGGAACTGGCATATACCAATATCAGGGCGCTGAATGAATTTATTCAGCGGGTCCCGGAATCACCCGTCGGTGAATCTTTCAAAACGAAACGTGTGGCAGAAGCGAGATTCTTAAGGGCCTTTAATTATTTCGAAATGGTGAAACGCTATGGTGGCGTTCCCCTTATTACTGTTCCTCAAAATGCGACTGACCCCAAAGACAGTTTATATCCCAGCCGCGCTACAGAGCAGGCCGTGTACGATTTCATAATTGCTGAAATGGAATCCGTAGCTAACGATCTTCCTGAAACAGCAGGTGGTGAATATGGAAGACCAGCCCGGTACACAGCTTATGCATTGGAATGCAGGGCCGCTCTGTACGCAGGAAGCATCGCACAGTTTGGCACTGTTCAATTAAACGGAATTGTGGGTATCGACGCATCAAAAGCAAATAATTATTACCAGAAAGCGTATGATGCGGCCCGGTTGATCATGAACAGCGGCAATTATGCGTTATACACTGCCGATGCGGATAAGGTGGTCAACTTTAAAAATATTTTTCTGAAGAAGAATAACCCGGAAGTGATTTTCGCGGTGCCTCACACTGCCACCGATGCAAGCGCAGGAGGAAATGGCTGGGCCTATGATTTTTTTCAATGTCCCAAACCGCATGGCTGGGATGCCGGAAACCAGGATATTCCTTATCTGGAAATGGCAGAATCTTTTGAGCATGTTGATGGCACGCCGGGCAAACTGGATTACGATGTGATCCAGAGCGGGCTATGGACAACGAATGATCTGTGGGCAAATAAAGATCCCCGCTTTTATGCCACTATCTGGACGCAAAATACTCCATGGAAAGGTGGTGCAGTGGATGGGCATAACGGCATTATTTTGCCTGATGGAAGTGTTCAGATGCAGGGGTCGTATAATGGTATTCTGGCCAAGGGTACCCAGGCAAACTTTTTCCAAAGTGGATTCGGAGTGATGAAATACCTTGACGAAGAGCATAACAATATGGATTATATACTTAATTCAAGCACCGACTGGCTTGTTTTCAGGTATGCTGAAATATTGTTGAATTATGCCGAGGCGGCCCAGGAACTGGGAAAGACGGCAGATGCTTTACAGGCGATCAATCAAATAAGAGACAGGGCGGGCATACAGCAATTGACTTCAATAGACAGGGATAAAATCCGCCAGGAAAGAAAAGTGGAGCTTGCTTATGAAGGACATCGCTACTGGGACGTTCGCAGGTGGAGGATTGCAGTTGACCTCCTCACGGTTAACCGGTCGGGCCTGCGATATATTTTAGACTATGCCACGGGAAAGTATAAGCTGGAAGTGATATATAAACTGGATGGTTCGGTGCAGAATCCACAGTTTTATGCAATGAATTATTATTTCCCCATCACCAATGCCCGCACTGCAAACAATACTAACCTCGTGGAAAACCCGGGATATAAGTAAGCCGCTGTTCCTGCTGTAATTATTCAGTCATTTTAATAAAACTATTATGAACATGAAAAATATAATTGTTCTGCTGACATTGGTTTGTATATATCCGTCATGCGCCAAAGTGAATAAAGGAAATACGGGGGATATACCCAAGAATACATCTGCTGATTATTACGTAACGCTGCAGGGAAATGATAATTCAGGCAATGGCTCGGCGGAGCTTCCTTTTGCCACCATAGAAAAAGCCCTGTCTGTAATACCTGCTGATGAAGGGATAACATTGCATATCGGCGAGGGGCGGTTTGTTGTAAAGAAGCAGTTGAAAGTTCCATCGGGTGTCAATATCATTGGCGGGGGATTTGACAAAACAATTATCTCGTGCGAGAATTATTTTGACCTGGAAACAACCAAAGCAACCGGGTTCGACTGGCAGAATGATCCCGTATATGATCCCAAAGCCAGGGAGACTGCCACATTTGTATTCACTGGTAAGAATCAGAAGGTCAGCAGTATTGATTTTGACGGCAACAGCAAGCGTACAATAGTGCCCATCCTGGTTTTAAATGGTGAGAATATGGCCTTTGACTCTATTTACTGCCATGACTTTAAAATAAGCGGCTGGTGGTTGCAGCAAGGTAAAGATGTCACGCTCAGCAACTCAAAGTTTGTTAATAATAGTTGGGGTAATAAAAACCAGGATTTTGGCTCCGTCATATTTTACAGGATAGATAATTTCTTCTTACATGATAACTATATAGATGAAACGGATTCAAAAACATGTGGGGTGAAAATGACGAGTGTAAACCTGAAAAATATGTGGCCGGATGAAGTGAAAGATGCGGCATGGCTGAATGGGGTTGTAAACCAGAATATAAATGTCTTTAACAATATCATAAAGGTTAATGAAACGAGTAACTGGGGTGTGCCGGGCAGCGATGCCAAAATTCCTGCTATAACTATAGAGATGGGTATTGGAATTGAGAACAATGCCAAAATATATAATAACACGCTTAATAATACGATGTCCATTGTTTCGCATGAGATGAGTGCGAACCCTGCATATGAGATTTATAATAATATTGCAGACTTGCGGAACGCGGATTATTCTTTCAGTAAATACGCCTATTTTGTAGAAACTACTGATAATAATATGAATATCCACCACAACCTGGTGATAACAGGTTATTATCCTTTGTCTAACTGGGCTGCCGAGAGACATAATAATTGCCAGATCCATCATAACATCTTTTTTGCTCCGTATGGAAGAGATGACCTTGCATTTTTCTTTTATGAGGGAGGTTTTAACGGGTATAAGTTTTATAACAATACCGTTATTGATATTTATAGTAAAGGAAAAGTTTTTGCAGTTAGAGATCCGAGTCTGAAAACTTTGAATGCCGAATTTAAGAATAATATATTCTACTCATCACAGGATTGGGGTGATAACCTGGGAGATGCAGATGCCGTGAGTGGTGTAATAGATCATAATGCCTTCTTTAATATATCGCCACGCGGAACCAGCTCTTTTACATTTGATCCCGGGATTAAACTGGATGGTCCTTTGAATGAAATGGATTTTTATTCATTGACTTCTGGCAGCCAGGCGATTGACAAAGGGATAGCTATTCCCGGTATAACTGATGGTTACGTGGGTGCAGCTCCCGATCTCGGAGCGCTGGAATACGGAAAAGAACCTTTTAAGGTGGGAGTGCAGGATTACCAGGGCCCGCAATAAAGAACCATTTTAAGCAGTATACCATATGATGTGGCAAACACTGAGCATATACAGATTGAAAAAAATCGCAGTGGCCGTTATATTGATTTTTATTTTTCGGGGCACTGCTTTCTGTCAGACAGAGGTAACGAATGTCTGGAACGGGAAGATATATAAAATAGAAATTAACGGCGGCGGCCGATTGCATTTTGTTAAAGCAAAATATTCATTGTTCATTCCGGAAGAATGCAACAGGGTGGCGGCCATATTTATCCATCAGCATGGGTGTACGATGGAAGGCACGGGTGAGCCCATCGTTACCGATATCCAGTACCAGGCCTTTGCTAAAAAATGGAATGTCGCTGTCCTGGCTCCTGATATGACGCCGCATCAAAAGAATTGTATGGAGTGGAGTGACCCTGACAATGGCTCGGAAGCGGCTCTTTTTACAGCGCTGGATAGCCTCGCTGATAAATCCGGCCACCAGGAGATCAAAAATGCGCCCTGGTTATTATGGGGGCATTCCGGCGGAGGAAATTGGGTATTGTCTATGCTCAACAAACATCCTGACCGCGTTATGGCGCTGGTGGGATATTCTGCTGCTTTTGACATTCGCTATAATTATCCGCCAGGCGCTTATAAGGTGCCTGTATTGCTTCGGCATGCGGGAGATGATGATTATGAAAAATGCTGGCTTACAGCCGTAAATAATTTTTCAAAATTGAGAAACGGCGATGGTTTGGTCTCTATCGCGCACAATCTTCATCAAACGCATAATTTCAGCTATATCAGGTATGTTTCGCTGGCTTTTTTTGAAGCTGTGCTCAAACAGCGGCTTGCTGAAGCCGGAAAGGAGATGAAGGATATGGACAGAAAAAGAGAATGGCTGGGCGACACTGCTGTTATAAATGGCGTTTTTAATATTTATAAAGGCGCTACCTATAGGGATGATAAAACAGCATTATCCTGGTTGCCGGATTCTTTATTTGCGCTGAAATACCGCGAGTATGTATTATCGGGCACAATACAGGACAATACGGCGCCGCCATCACCGTATGACGCGACGCTGCACCTTCAATCAGGCAACTGTGTAATACAATGGAAAGCGGACGCCGATATTGAATCCGGTATAAAATGCTTTACTATCTACCGCAACGGAAAGTTTTTGATGAGATATCCCGAAACGGAGGATTTTCAAAGATTTGATTTAAACGGGGACAACCCGATTCCGGTATCGCCGCCTGAAATGCGCATCACTGTTTCTGGTATAAAAATATCAGCCAGTGATTTATTGGAAATAACAACCGTGAACAGGCAGGGGCTTGAATCATCAAGGACCGTTATAATAACGCAACCCCGGGCAAGCGTCCAATACTATATCGGACCCAATGGGAATGATGAAAATACCGGCAGCAGCCCGGCAGAGGCATTTGCAACCATTGAACGGGCTCTCGGGCGGATTGATAATATGCAGGATGATATTGCCAGAGCCGGGGACTCTGTTCATATTTATTTAATAGGGGGCGTATACATGTTAAAAAAACCAATTATTATACAGCCCGCAACAACAGCTTTTTCCGGACCGCAGGTTATCATTGAGAATTATAAAGGATCGGAAGTGATTATGACTGGCGGGCAGAAGATAACAGGATGGAAGAAACGAGCGAATGGCGTATGGGTGGCCCGGTTGCCCGGAACCAAAAGCCGGAGATGGGATTTCGATCAGTTGTTTGTGAATGGACAAAGAAGGTGTCGTGCAAAATCTCCTAATAACGGTTTTTACCGGGTTGCCGGTTTTCCTGATGGCGATACTTCTGTGTATTATTACACTCCCGGTCGCCGGTTTCAATATAAACCGGGTGATTTAAATCCACATTGGCGTAATTTAACTGATGTGGAAGTGATCGTTTATCATTTCTGGACAGATTCGCACTTGCCCATCCAGTCGATTGATGATAAAAAACATATTGTAACCTTTCAGAATAATGCAGGCAAAGTGTTTACTGATGATTTTACCAGGAATGGCGCCCGCTATATTGTAGATAATGTCTTTGAAGGTTTGGATGCGCCCGGAGAATGGTACCTGGATAAAAGAACCGATGAATTATTTTACATGCCCATGCCGGGGGAAGATATGAATAAAGCCGATATATGGGTACCGGTCATATCCGGATTGCTCCATCTGGAGGGCGACCCCCTGCGTCAGAGATATGTGCGGAATATTCATTTTAAAGGAATCACCTTTCAATGTTCAAAGGACACTTTATCCAAGGGAGATGCAAATGACGCGCAAGGCGCTACAGGCGTATCGGCTTCTATTTTTATCAAGGGAGCGAGGAACTGCTCTTTTGAAAACTGCATTATAAGAAATATTGGAGGCTATGCTTTTAAAATTTCAGATGGATGTGCGTATAATAACTTTAGGAATAACGTTATTGAACATATAGGAGCAGGCGGCTTTATGGTAAATGGCGGCGATGAAAATGATTCGCCATTATTGCGAACGGGTCATAATATATTCACCGATAATGTTGTGAGGTATTATGGAGAGCGGTATGCTTCAGGCGTGGGTGTATTATTGCAGAACACCTTTGATAACCTGGTTTCGCATAACAAAATTGCTCATGGTTTTTATACAGGCGTATCAGTGGGCTGGCATTGGGGTTATGGCCGCACTGTCAGTTGGGGCAATATTATTTCATTTAACCATATTCACGACATTGGACAGGGATTGTTATCAGATATGGGCGCCATATATACATTGGGTGATTCTCCCGGAACGATTATTGAGAATAATCTTATTCACGATGTCCAATCACATAATTATGGCGGATGGGGTATCTATAATGATGAAGGGTCTGCCCATCTTTTAATCCAGAACAATATTGTTTATAATACAAAATTCGCAGGATATAATATCCACTATGCGAAAGAGATCACCGTCAGAAATAATATTTTCGCTTTGGGTGACTCTCAGCAGTTAAGCCGCACCAGGGCGGAGCCGCACAAAAGCGTTTTTTTCGAGAATAATATCGTTTATTGGAAAAGCGGGGTTTTATTTGATGGGCATTGGAAAGACAAAACAACCAGTACTTTCGATGCGGACTGGAATCTTTATTTTAATCCCGGCAAACCACTCAATGCTGTTTTGTTCAATGGTTATTCCTGGCCGGAATGGCAGCAGTCGGGAAAAGACAGGCACTCACTTTATACAGATCCCCTGTTTGTGGACGCGGAAAAATATGATTTTAGATTACAAGCCGATTCCCCTGTTTTTCGACTCGGGTTCCAAAACATAAATATGGATAATGTCGGTCCCAGGTCACCGATATGAAATAAAATAGCTTAATTCACCATTCCCGCGTTCTTTATTTCAGCTTAAACCTCTCCGGCTCACCAAATTTTGTCCACACATTATTGCTGGTATCGATATCTGCTGTTTCCAAATCGGGATCCAGTTCAACTTTCACTACCTGCTTATCTTTCATAAATGCTTTGGTGACCTGTTCTTCGTTGTACCTCCAGATCTGAGCGGGAATTTTATCTTTTTCGGTAGTTCCGTCGGCATAGGTCCATCGGAGAATGATTGGCATGATTAAGCCACCTTTGTTTTTTATATGCACCTCATAAAAATATTTATCCGAACCTTTGGTCCTGAAATATTTCACGGCGTCGATCGCCTGGTCGCAGGGCTCGGTGCCGAAAAACCATCCCCTCCAGAACCAGTCGAGATCCTCACCGCTGGCATCTTCCATGGTCCGGAACAGGTCTGCCGGCGCCGGTTGTTTGAACTTCCACCGGCGCGCATATTCTTTAAAGGCATAATCGAATAATTCGGGCCCCAATATGGTTTGCCGGAGAATATACATGGCGCAGGCAACTTTGGTATATACATTCGGGCCAAATTGCAGCACGTTATCCGATCCCGTCATAATAGGTTCCAGTTCGTTTTTGGGCTGCTTCATATAGCTTACTACTTTCTCTGCCGGTCCGCGCCGCGAAGGAAAAGATGAGTCCCAGTTCTTTTCCGCAAAATATTCTACAAAGCAATTAATGCCTTCGTCCATCCAACTCCATTGGCGCTCGTCATTGTTGATGAGCATGGGAAAATAATTATGACCCACTTCATGCTGCACCACTTCGATCATTTTGTTTTTCATCGAATCGGTGTAATTGCCATTTGCATCTGTGCGGCCATAGTTAAAACAAATCATCGGGTATTCCATACCGTTAGATGCCTCTACGCTCTGCGCAACGGGGTAGGGATAAGGAAACAAATGTTCGGAATATATTTTCAGCGTTTGTGCAACAACGGGAGTGGAGTATTTGCTGTATAAGCCATAAGCCTCTTTGCCATAATAGCTCATGCACATGATTTTTTTCCCACCGATATGAACCGGCATGGCGTCCCAGATAAACTTCCGGGAGCTGGTCCATGCGAAGTCGCGTACGCTGTCGGCTTTGAAGATCCAGGTCTTTTTAGCTTCGCTGCGATGTTGTTCCGCGGCTTTTGCGTCGTCGAGCGTAACGATCTGTACAGGCTGCGAGGCGGTTTGCGCCTGCTGCCAGCGCTTCCATCTTTCTGCGCTTAAATTCTGCTGGTAATTCTGGCATTGCCCGGTTGCGCCTACCACATGGTCTGCGGGAACGGTAAGTTGTACATTGAAGTTGCCATAGGTCAGTGCAAATTCTTTTGAATCGGTCTGGTGGTGCTGCCAGCCTTCAAAATCGTTATACACACAAAGCCGGGGGTACCATTGGGTCATGGTGAACAGGCAGTTGCCATCGGGAAATATCTCATAGCCGCTTCGTCCGGGGTAAGCAATGCGGTTGATGATTTTGTAATTCCAGTTAATTTTAAAAACGAACCGGCTGCCGGGTTTCAGCGCTGTGGGGAGGTCGATACGCATCATGGTTTTATTGAGAGCCGAGGATAATTTTTTCCCTGCCGCATCTGTTATCGATACGATATTGACGCCATAACCATTGTCGCTGCGCGCTTCTTTCCACCGGCTTATTTGTACCGTATCCATTTCGCTGGGGATACTGGTGCTATACTGGTAATTGGCGTTGTTGATGCTGCTGTGCAGGTTTTCATCTAACTGTAACCATAAATACCGCAGTGCATCGGGAGAATTATTATAATAGGTAATAGTTTCGCTACCGGTTAATTTTAAATTCTTTTCATCCAGCTCTCCTTTAATATCATAATCTGCGCGCTGCTGCCAGTATTTGGGGCCGGGCGCGCCGCTTGCCGTGCGGTATTCATTCGGCGTGGGAAGAATGGTGCCTAATTGTTCAAAGCGGTTGCCGTGGTTTGAGCCGGGATTGTTGAAGATGTCCTGGGCCTGAAGGCGAAGACTGAAAAGCAGCAGGAAGAATAAAGTTCGCATAGAAGTTAAAACTTAAAAGTTAAAATTTAAAAGTTAAAACCATAGTGAATTTCTACTTTTCACTTTTGAGTTTTAACTTTTAACTTAATCACTCCATATCATCCCTGATCTCTTTGGAAACATGTACAAGCACTTTGTCGATACGTTGCGCGTCCATGTCCACGATCTCAATTTTAAAGCCTTCCCATTCTAATTTTTCGCCGGTGGCAGGGATATGTTTGAGTTGGTGAAGGATAAATCCTGCGAGGGTATCGAATTCCTGCTCGCCTTCATTCATCCATTCTGTTCTTTCGAATCTTGTCAGGAAATCATAAAAGGGAATCTGGGCATCGACAAGGTAGCTGCCGTCTTCGCGTTCGATGATCTCATAATCTTCAACATGCTGTTCAGGGATATCGCCGATGATGGCCTCGAGTATATCGTTCAGCGTGATCATCCCCAGCAGGCTGCCATATTCATCGATGATGAAGCAGGAATGGATCTTGGATTGTTTGTACCGTTCCAATACCTGGTAGGCTGTGTTGTTTTCGGGAACATAGAGGGGTGGCTGCATCAGGTCCTTGAAACGCGTGAGATCGCTGGCAACATACAGGTCCTTCAGCGAAACCACGCCTTTGATATTGTCGATATGCCCATCGCAGATAGGATAAATGGAATGAGGTTCCTCCAGTATCTTTTCCCTGATCTTTCGTTCGGTGTCGTTAACATCGAACCAGAGGATGTCGCTTCGATGGGTCATGAGTGAAGTGATATTTCTGTCGCCAAGATGAAATACCCGTTCGATGATCTCCTGTTCCGCCTCTTCTATTGTGCCCTGTTCGGTTCCCTCGCTGATGATGGCTTTAATCTCTTCTTCCGTAACCTGGTTTTCGGCGGTGTTGATGTTAAATAGCCGGATGATGACCCAGGACGACTTGGTGAGCAGCCAGATAAAAGGGTGCACGATCCTTCCCAGGATGCGCATGGGCCTTGCAAATAATTTGGAAATCGTTTCCGGGCGGGCCAGGCCCAGCCTTTTGGGGATGAGTTCGCCCAGCACCATGGAAAAATAGGTGATGATAATAACGATGAGCACCGTGGCGATGCCGTTTGAATATTGCCGGATGGCCTCGAAACGGTTAAGGAACTCGACTAATCCGGATTTGAGCTTTTCTCCGGAAATCAAACCCGTGAGGATGCCGATAAGGGTAATGCCTATCTGGGTGGTGGAAAGAAGGGTGTCGGGATTATTGGCCAGGAACAGAGCCTCTTTGGCACGTTTGTCTCCTTTGTTCGCCTGGGCCTCGAGCCTTGCCCTGCGGGCTGAAACGAGGGCTATCTCTGCCATAGCGAAAAGGCCATTCAATAGGATAAGCCCAAGGATCAGTAAAATCTCTCCCATTTACAAGTTTATGATTTAAACTAAGCTAAGCAATCTTTGCAAGCTTAGCGCAACTCGCCTGCTAATTTGCAAAAGTAGCATTAGATTGTGTACGTCGATTAAGCCAAACCATTATTTTTGTATTTACCAAAATCGGTACATAGTGGCATTGATCAAAAGTATTTCGGGAATTCGCGGAACCATCGGAGGCAGAACAGGAGATAATCTTACACCCCTTGACATCGTTCGCTTTGCGGCAGCTTATGGAAGCTGGCTGCTGGATAAGACTTCCAACCGCAACATCGTTATCGGCCGGGACGGGCGCATGAGCGGCTCCATGGTGCAGGAACTGGTGATGAACACCCTGCGCGGGCTGGGTTTCAACATCATCGATATAGGGCTGTCTACCACGCCAACCGTAGAATTTGCGGTGACAGCCGAAAAAGCTGCCGGCGGCGTGATCATCACTGCCAGTCATAATCCCCGCGAATGGAACGCCCTGAAACTCCTGAACGGCAACGGCGAATTTATCAATGCCGAAGATGGCGCCCAGGTGCTGGAAAAAGCGGAAAAAGAAGACTTTACTTTCTGCACGGTCGATAAGCTGGGGAGCTATGCTGTCAACAATACATATCTCGACAAACATATTGATGCAATCGTTAACTATCCATTGGTAGAAGTGGAAAGCATCCGGAAGAAAAACTATACCGTGGTGGTGGACGTGGTTAATTCCACCGGCGCTTTATTCCTTCCGCCGCTGTTAAAAAAACTGGGGGTGGAGAACGTGATTGTACTGAACGGTGACGTAGATGGAAGGTTTGCACATAATCCTGAGCCTTTGCCTGAAAATCTTTCTGAATTAAGCACAGCGGTAAGAAAGCATAAAGCCGACCTGGGCATCGCGGTTGACCCAGATGTAGACAGGCTCTGCTTCGTATGCGAGGATGGCAGCATGTTCGGCGAAGAATATACCCTGGTGGCGGTAGCGGATTACGTGTTGGGCAAACGGCCGGGAAACACGGTGAGCAATATGAGCAGCACCAAGGCGCTGAAAGAGATCACCCTGAAACACGGAGGAAGCTATTTTCCTTCGGCGGTAGGAGAGGTGAACGTGGTAAATAAAATGAAAGAAGTAAGCGCAGTGATTGGCGGCGAGGGCAACGGCGGTATTATCGTTCCCGACCTGCACTACGGCCGCGATGCGCTGATCGGCGTGGCACTTTTCCTGAGCTCATTATCGCACCATCGCAACGGCATTAAATCATTCCGCTCCAAATATCCCGACTATTTTATTTCCAAGAATAAAATAGAATTAAGCAGTGGCGTTAATGTAAGTATAAAAAGCAGCCGGTGAATACCGAAGATGGGCTGAAGATAGAATTCGATAACGACTGGGTGCACCTGCGGACATCCAATACAGAGCCGATCATCAGGATCTATGCAGAGAGCAATTTCGAAACCACCGCTAATAATATTGCAGTAAGACTGATGCAGGATATCAGGGAATTCAGTTAAGTTCAACTCAAAAGTTAAAATTGAAAGTATGGATATGGTTTTCATTTTTAACTTTTAAGTTTTTACTTTTGAGTTTCCAACGTTTACCTCATGAACAGAATTTACTTCGACAACGCCGCCACAACGCCGTTAGATAAGGACGTGCTCGACGCCATGCTCCCTTATATGATGGAAAAATTCGGCAACCCCTCTTCCATTTATTCGTATGGCCGCGAGAGCCGCATGGCTATCGAAAGTGCACGTAAGTCGGTTGCCTCGATATTAAATGCCCATCCTGCGGAAATATTTTTTACCTCCGGCGGAACGGAAAGCTCCAATACAGCTATCACTTCGGCCGTGCGCGACCTCGGATGCACGCATATCATTTCTTCACCGATAGAACACCATGCCACGCTGCATACGCTCGAATACCTGCACTGCAGGGGAGAAGCCGCCGTGAGCTATGTAAATATTCTCCCGGACGGACACGTGGATTTGAAACACCTGGAATACCTGCTGGAAACCAGTGGTGAAAAATGCCTGGTGACGCTGATGCATGCTAATAACGAAACGGGCAATATGCTCGACATTCATAAGGTAGGCGAAATGTGCAAGCCTTTTAATGCCATCTTTCATTCGGATACCGTACAGACGGTGGGGCATTTTCCGTTTGACCTTCGCCATACACCGGTTCATTTTATTACCGGCGCCGGGCATAAATTTCACGGCCCCAAAGGAGTCGGAATTCTATACATCAATGAAAATGTAAAGATCAAACCGCTTATACACGGTGGTTCGCAGGAAAGGAACATGCGTGCCGGTACGGAAAACCTGTACGGGATCGTTGGCTTTGCCCGGGCGCTGGAAATGGCTACCAAAAACCACGAGCAGGACAGCCAGCATGTTGATGACCTGAAACGTTATATGATGGATCAGCTTACCGCGCACATTCCGGGCGTGGTATTTAATGGCGATCCCCTTGGAAGAACACTGTACACGGTGCTTAGCGCTTCATTTCCCAAAACCGAGAAATCGGAGATGATCCTCTTTAATCTCGATATGAATAATATCTGCGCAAGCGGTGGTAGCGCCTGCACCAGTGGCGCCGAGCAGGGCTCTCATGTCATCAGGGCCATCAATAATAATCCTAACAGGGTTACCGTCCGGTTTTCTTTCAGTAAGTTTAATACCCGGGAGGAAATTGATTATGTGGTTGATAAATTGAAAACCCTGATCTGATTTCCTGCGGCATACGCATGAAATATATACTTGGGATCGACATAGGCACATCTAACACTAAAGCACTGGGTTATACGACGGACGGAACGGTGGTTGCGCGCGCCAATGTTTCTTATACATTTACTTCGGAAAAAGAAGGTTATCACGAACTGGACCCGCTGGCTTTGCTCAACGCAGTGATAAAAGTTATTGCTGACGCAGTTGCCGGGGCTTCGGGTTATGAACTGGCGGGAATCTGCTTTAGCGCGGCCATGCACGGGATAATAGCGGTAGATAACCATTGCGCTCCGCTTACCAATATGATCACCTGGGCCGACCTGCGCAGCAATAAATATGCGGAGAAATTAAAACATTCGGAAGAGGGAAGGGTAATTTATAAGCGTACCGGCACACCCATTCATCCCATGTCACCGTTGTGCAAACTGATGTGGATGAAGGATAATTGCCCGGATATTTTCGGGAAAGCGCACAAATTTATTTCGATAAAAGAATTTGTTTTCTTTCATTTCTTCGGAGAATATATTGTAGATCATTCCATTGCCTCGGCCACCGGTCTTTTTGATATTTATGATAAGGACTGGAACGCCCGGGCATTGCGTCTGGCCGGTATTACTACCGAAAAGTTATCCGGGCATGTTCCTGTTACTCATGTTATCCGGGGGTTAAAGACGGATTATGCATCGAAGCTGCCGGTTGGCATACAAACACCTTTTATCATTGGCGGAAGCGATGGATGCCTGGCACATCTGGGCAGCAATGCCCTTTGCGAAGGCGACGTGTCACTTACGATCGGCACCAGCGGGGCCGTACGCATGATGAGCCGCCGGCCGGTATATGACGGCTGGGAGCGGATATTTAATTATTTATTAACCGATGAACTGTACGTGGCGGGTGGGCCACTTAACAACGGTGGCAATGTGCTGCAATGGTTCAACCGCAACCTGGCGGGAAAGACTTCCAATTCACCGGAGGAATATGACTGGTTCGTGGCCGAAGCGGTCAAAATTGATCCGGGATCCGACGGACTAATTTTTCTTCCTTACATTTATGGCGAACGTGCCCCGGTATGGGATGCCGATGCGAGAGGTCTTTTTTATGGCATTAACGGCACGCATACACAGGCCCACTTCATGCGGGCGATACTCGAAGGCTTATCATTTGCTCTGAAAGGCATACTCGAAACACTTGAAGAAATTATAACGGGCGCAGGAGATATCTATGTGAGCGGGGGCTTCATTCATTCGAAGGAATGGGTACAGTTGTTGTCGGATGTACTGGGAAAACCGTTGAAGACGATGGTGAATGAAGATGCATCATCTGCCGGCGCAGCAATTATCGGTATGACGGCAACAGGATTGATAAACGATATCCGGGATACCGGTTCGTTTTTCAAAATGCAGGATACGTTTGTACCGGATATGGAAAAACACGAATTGTATAAAACAAACTATTCGATCTATTCACAATTGTATGATAAATTAAAAGCGTTAAAAAAATAATTATGGAAATCGCGATTATCGGTTTAGGGAAAATGGGATATAACCTTGCATTAAATCTTCACGGGAAAAAATTCAGCGTGCTGGGGTACGATATTGCTCCTGATTCAAGAAAGAGGCTTGCGGCGGAAGGGCCTGTTACGGCGGATACACTGGAAGAGCTTTTAAAGAAATTCACCGGGCGAAGGGTGATCTGGCTGATGGTGCCCGCCGGTAAAATTGTAGATGAAACGATTAAAAACCTCATGCCGCTGCTGAATAAGGGTGATATTATTATTGATGGCGGTAATTCCCATTACAAGGATTCTGTTCGTCATTTTAATGAGCTGGCCGAAAAAGGAATTGATTTTCTCGACTGCGGTACCAGCGGTGGTGTGAGTGGTGCACTGGAAGGTGTTTGTGTGATGGTAGGCGGAAAAAAAGAAGTGTATGACTATTGTGAATCCGTATTCAAATCCATTGCCGTGCCGGATGGGTTTCTTTATTGCGGCGATGCGGGCAGCGGCCATTTCGTGAAGATGGTGCATAACGGTATTGAATATGGCATGATGCAGTCGATCGCCGAAGGATTTGATGTGCTGAACGCGAGCGAGTATAAACTTGATTTTGCAGCAGTGGCCAAATTGTGGGACAATGGCTCTGTTATCCGGGGCTGGCTGATGGAGCTGGCGCATCATGCGTTCAGCAAAGATGCGCATCTCGATGCGATAAAGGGGATCATGCACTCGTCCGGTGAAGGCAAATGGACATTGGAAGTGGCGCTGGATCAGGAGATAGCTACACCAGTGATTGCGCTGTCGTTATTGATGCGATACCGTTCGTTGCAAAGCGATACGTTCTCCGGGAAAGTCGTCGCCGCGTTGCGCAATGAATTCGGCGGACATGCGGTGGAGAAGAATGTGTGAACAGGCGCCCCCGCTCTTCCGGAGGCCGGTCTTGCCACAGACGAGGCAGGGGTGGATCAGGCATTTCGGCTACGGAGCATCATTTCAGCAGGCTTTTCACCTCATTAAGTTTCATCAGCGCTTCTACGGGAGTTAAGCGATTGATGTCGATATTTTCAAGAAGCTTTCTGATTGCCGTGAATGTTTCACTATGTGCATCGAAGATCGATAGCTGAACTTTCGGAGCGGAAATCTTCTTCATTTGTTCGCCGAGATGTTCCTCCACCTGTTTTTCTTCCAGTTGCTTTAAAATTTCATTTGCCCGTTTCAGTAACGCCGGCGGCATTCCTGCCATTCTTGCCACGTGGATACCGAAGCTGTGTGTACTTCCCCCCGGTGCGAGTTTTCTTAAAAAGATGATTTTATTTCCGGCTTCCTTGTTGGTAATATGATAATTCTTTACCCGGGTTAATTTATTTTCCAGTTCGTTTAATTCATGGTAGTGGGTAGCAAATAATGTTTTCGGATGTTGTTCCGAATTGTGGAGGAATTCGGCGATGCTCCAGGCGATGGAAATGCCATCATAAGTGGAAGTGCCCCGGCCTATTTCATCCAGTAATATTAAACTTCTCGACGTGATATTATTGATGATGCTTGCGGTTTCATTCATTTCCACCATGAACGTCGATTCGCCGCCGCTGAGATTATCATTCGCTCCGACGCGCGTAAATATTTTGTCGGTGATGGGTATTCTTGCACTGTCTGCGGGCACAAAGCTGCCGATATGCGCCATTAGTGTGATCAGTGCTGTCTGCCGGAGTATGGCGCTTTTACCACTCATATTGGGTCCGGTAAGAATAATGATCTGCTGTGATTCGGGATCGAGATGAATATCGTTGGTGATATAGGCTTCTCCAATGGGAAGATTTCTTTCGATAACAGGATGCCGGCTTTCCTTCAGCAATAAATCATCGCCGGTGTGCAATTCAGGCTTATGATAATTATACATGATGGCATTATTGGCAAACGCCACCATGCAATCCATAATGGCAAGTATATTGCCATTTACCTGCATGGGAGAGATATAATCCTGCAGTCCCTGCAATAGTTTTTCATACAGTCCCATTTCAATTGAAATGATCTTCTCTTCCGCACCCACTATCTTTTCTTCATATTCCTTTAATTCGGGAGTAATGTAGCGTTCCGCGTTGGCGAGTGTCTGTTTGCGTATCCAGCTTTCGGGTACTTTATTCTTTTGTGAATGGGTCACTTCGAGAAAATATCCGAATACATTATTGAATCCGATCTTTAACGTGCCGATGCCGGTTGCTTCAATTTCCTTTTGTTGCAGGGCTACAAGGTATTGTTTACCTCCGGTGGCAATATCCCGTAATTCATCGAGCTCGGCAGAGATGCGTTCTTTGATAATTCCGCCTTTGTTGATTTGTACAGGTGGGTTCTCGATAATTTCGTCCGATATCCGTTTAAAAATATACTGACAGGGATTTAACGAATCGGAGAGTCGTTTAAGGTAATCGTTTGCTACGTCTTTACACAACTCTTTTAATTCGGCAATATGGTTTAACCCTCTTGCGATCTGCATGATCTCCCTGGGGTTTACTTTTTTGAGCGGGATCTTGCTCACAAGTCGTTCCACATCGCCGCAGGCTTTGAGATGATGTGAAATTTTGTTTCGCAGTTCAACATCTTTAATGAAATATTCAACCAGCCCGAGCCGCTCATTTATCCGGTTCTCTTCTTTGAGCGGCATGATGGTCCAGCGCTTGAGGAGGCGCGCACCCATGGGTGAAATAGTAGTGTCGAGCACTTTAATCAGCGACTGGTGTCCTTCTGCGCCGTTGTTAAGTAACTCCAGGTTGCGGATGGTAAATTTATCCATCCATAAATGTTCGTTGCGGTCGATCCGCTGGATGGAAGTGATATGCTGCAGGTTGGGATGCTCGGTGTCGCGGAGATAATGCAGAATGGCGCCTGCGGCGATAACTCCCTCGTGCATTTCTTCGACGCCGAATCCTTTCAGCGAATGGGTTTGAAAATGTTTCAGCAGGCTTTCAGACGCGTAGGGATAATCGAAAATCCAGCTCTCGAGCGAATAGGTATAAAACCGCGTTCCGAATATCTCTTTAAAATGTTTCTGAAAATTGCGCTGAAAAATAACCTCCGCCGGGTTGAGGGTCTGCAGCAATTTATCGGTGTATTCCTGGGTTCCTTCGGCTACGAAAAATTCACCGGTGGTGATATCGAGCAGGGCCAGCCCGCAGGTTTTATCGTTGAAATGAACGGCTGCCAGGAAGTTATTGCTGCTGTGATCGAGCAGCTTATCGTTCGTAGCGATACCGGGGGTTACGAGCTCGGTGACGCCTCTTTTCACGATGCCTTTGGCTGCTTTGGGGTCTTCGAGCTGATCGCAGACCGCCACGCGGTAGCCGGCTTTTACGAGTTTGTGCAGGTAGGTGTCGAGCGCGTGATGCGGAAAGCCTGCGAGCTCGCTGGAAGCCGCAGCGCCGTTATTCCTTTTTGTAAGGGTGATGCCGAGCACACGGGAGCTGATCACTGCATCTTCGGCGAAGGTTTCGTAAAAATCGCCTACCCTGAAGAGCAGAATCGCATCCGGAAATCTCTGTTTGATGGCCCTGTGCTGCTGCATCAGGGGTGTTTCTGTAGCCGTCTTTGCCAATGGATGAAATTCAGAAATAAAATGTAAAATGCGCCAAATTAGAATAAGCTCTTGAAAATTAAAAATATTGCTGATCTGGGACGGAAATCAGTGGAGGAATTCAGGCGGTCGGAGAAGTTCCCGATGATGGTAGTGCTCGATAATGTGCGCAGCATGCACAATGTGGGCAGCGTGTTCCGCAGCGCGGATGCGTTTCTGATCAGCGGCATAGCCCTTTGCGGGTACACGCCCCGGCCCCCGCACCGGGATATCCAGAAAACGGCATTGGGCGCCACCGAAACGGTGGCATGGCAGTATTTTGAGACGACGGAAGCGGCCATTTCCCGGTTAAAACGGGATGGTTATCGTGTTTTCGCGGTGGAACAGGTGGAAAAAAGCATTCCTTTGCAGGATTTTTCTTTATGGCTGGAAGAAAATTCTTCTCCGGTGAAAGATGGCTCTTCTTTTCCGGAAGGAAAAATTGCGGTCATTTTCGGCAACGAGGTAACGGGAGTTGACGCATCTTTGCTATCGCTCTGCGATGGATCTATTGAAATTCCCCAGTTTGGAATGAAGCACTCCCTGAACATTTCGGTGGCCGTGGGAATCGTGTTGTGGGAGATTGCGGGGAGGGGCAGGTAGCGCCTGAATGTCGGGAATGCCCGGAAAAATAAAATTATGGTCAAAAAATATCTTAGCCTGGTCAAATTCTCTCATACCATCTTCGCGATGCCCTTCGCGATGATTGGTTTTGCGCTGGGGTTTTTATCGAATACGCGATTTGCCAGTCAGCCTGGCTGGCATACGACTATTTATCCAAATGGTTTTTTTGCATTTTGGGGACTTAAATTTCTCCTCGTTGTGCTCTGCATGGTCTTCGCGCGTAGCGCCGCCATGGCATTCAACCGCTGGCTCGATAAACATTTCGACGCCAGAAATCCCAGGACGGCTATAAGAGAAATACCTGCCGGGATCATCTCTCCCAACAACGCATTGCGATTTGTGATCTTCAATTGCATCGCCTTTATTATTACCACCTGGTTCATCAATTCACTTTGTTTTTATTTGTCGTTCGTGGCCCTGTTCGTGGTGTTGTTTTACAGTTATACCAAACGGTTTACGCCGCTATGCCACCTGGTGCTGGGAGTGGGCCTTTCGTTGGCCCCTATCGGGGCATACCTGGCCGTAACTGGTGTTTTCAGCATTCTTCCCCTGTTGTTTTCCTTTATAGTGATTTGCTGGGTGAGTGGTTTCGACATTATTTATGCGTTGCAGGATGTGGAATTTGATCAATCGCAGCAGTTGCATTCCATTCCGGTATGGCTTGGTAAAAAGAATGCCTTGCGTTTTTCCGAACTATTGCACCTCGCATCCGTATTGCTGGTGATCGTTGCCGGGATGATCGGGCAGTTTCACTGGCTTTACTGGGCAGGCACCGCCATTTATACCGGCATGCTGCTGTACCAGCATTCGATCGTTAAGCCCCATGATCTTTCCAGGGTAAACATCGCATTTATGACAGCCAATGGTATTGCCAGTGTGGCCTTTGCCGTTTTCGTCATCTCCGACCTGCTTATTTTCTGATTATGGCCCGTATTCTCGCCATAGACTATGGATTAAAACGCACCGGTATCGCCGTCACCGATCCGCTTCAGATCATTGCGACGGGGTTAACTACTATTTCCTCGCCTGAGCTTATAAGATTTCTGAAAGATTATTTTTCAAAAGAACAGGTAGAGCTGATCATCATCGGCGAACCCAAAAACTGGGACGATACCGACACGCATGCCAC
>JBGAJL010000172.1:0-5046 GCA_044224935.1 Flavitalea sp. | reverse complement strand
GCTGGATTATCTCTTCTTTGAATTCGTTGATCAGAAGAGTAAATGAATACATGGATGACTACGAGCCTACACAGGCCGGGCGCGCGATAGAAGATTTTGTTGATGAACATTTGAGCAACTGGTATGTCAGATTATGCAGAAGAAGGTTCTGGAAGCCTGCTCGTACGCTCGCCGATGGCGACAGCATGGCTGCTGAAGGCGTTAAAGACAAACTTTCGGCTTACCAGACGCTGTATGACTGTCTCGATACGCTGGTAAGACTGATGGCGCCCATCGCACCGTTCTTCAGCGATCTGTTGTTTACAGAGCTCAACGCCGTAACTGGTAAAAGCGATGCCCAATCTGTGCATCATGTTCTTTTTCCCAGGAGTGATGAAGGCCTGATCGATCTGAAGCTGGAAGAGCGGATGCAGCTTGCGCAGGATATTTCTTCGCTGGCCCTTTCGCTTCGCAAAAGGGTAAATATCAGGGTTCGGCAACCGCTGCAGCGGATACTGATCCCTGTACAGAATAAAGAGATGAAGGCGCAGATCGAACGGGTGGAGGAATTGATCCGGTCGGAAGTGAACGTAAAGCGGATAGAATATCTCGATACCAACGATAATTCGTTCATCCGTAAAAAAGTGAAACCGAATTATGTGGCGCTCGGAAAGAAACTGGGAGCGAAAATGAAAGCCGTTGCTGCAAGAATTTCAGCATTTACCCAGGAGGAAATTGCTTTATTGGAAAAAGAAGGTTCTATTTCATTGTTAATTGATAACGAACCTGTAATATTACAAATACAGGAAGTCGAAATATCCGGTGAAGACATTCCGGGCTGGATTGTTGCAAATAAAGATGCACTGACCGTGGCCCTGGATGTGAATGTGACACCCGAGCTGGTGAGCGAAGGAAATGCGAGAGAGCTGATCAACCGGGTGCAGAAGATAAGGAAAGACAGTGGCTTTGAATTGACGGACAGGGTGGTGGTAAAACTGTCGGAACATGGCGAACTGAAGGACGCTATCGCCCGATTTAATGAGTATATTTGCGCCGAAATTTTAGCAGATCAACTTGAAATGGTGCCTGATCTTTCAGATGGCACCGATGTTGAAGTGAACGATATTCCGGTTAAAGTGTTTGTTTCAAAAAAAGCCTGACATATGGCAAACAAAAAAAAAGCAGCCAAGCCTGCTAAAAAGAGCACACCTGTAAAAAAGGCAGCCCCTGCTAAAAAACCGGCTGCCAAAGCGAAGCCTGTTAAACCTGCCCCTAAGAAAACAGCAGTGAAAGCTGCCCCTGCACCGACAGTGAAGAAAAAACCAGCAGAGAAAATAGTGAAGAAAGAAAGTAAGCCCGCAGCAAAACCTGCAGCAAGTCATAAACCGGCAGTGAAGGCCGCACCTGTAAAACCGGTAAAGGCAGCCCCCCTCCCGGCAAAGAAAACAGCCAAGGAACCGGAAGTAAAGCATCCGGCAGCAGTGGCTCCAAAAAAAGAAGAAAAACCACCAGAGGTTAAGGCTGTGGAACCCAAAAAAACGGGATTGATCAATATTCCGCCTCCTAAAAAGCCAGCACCTCCGGCAAAACCCGTTAAAGTTGTTATGCCAGAGATTAAGACAAAGACAGTGAGAAAGTACGAACCGGAATTTACTAAATCCGTATTGGACCAGCCAGAGTCCTCACCAGCTACCCCTACTATGAGATACAGCGATGTTGAATTACAGGAGTTTCGTGAACTTATTCAGAAAAAACTCGACCAGGCCAAGAAGGAACTGACCTATCTGCAGGGGCTTATTACCCGCAAAGACGAAATGGGAGGTGATGAAAACGAGAACAGGTATATGACAATGGAAGATGGCAGCATGAGCATGGAAAGGGAACAACTTGCCCAGATGGCCAGCCGCCAGATCAATTATATCGATCATCTTGAAAAAGCGATCATGCGCATCGAGAACAGGACATACGGCATCTGCCGCGTGACAGGAAAACTCATCGATAAAGCAAGATTACGCGCAGTGCCCCATGCTACATTGAGCATCGAGGCCAAACAGATGATGAATAAATAGATTTCAGTAAAAATAATGCGGGGCTCCTTTTTAAAGGAAGCCCCGCTTTTATTGAGTTGTTTTAAGTTAAAGAAAACTACGCCCGGTTTATTCCGGATTCCTCTTCGGAACACGATATTAACCCGGATTATTTCCTGAATTCTTTCGGAAGATCCTTTCCAAGCAGATGGTTATATACAAATTTGCAGGTTTCTGTAAGGTTGTGTATATACTTGATACCACCGATCCCGTGACGCTGGCCGGGATAGATCATCAGTTCAAAGTCTTTATTCATGTTTTCCAACTGGTCTATAAGCTGAAGGGTATTCTGCATATGCACATTGTCATCTGTTGCGCCATGTACAATGCGGAGCGTGCCTTTATATTTTGGAACGTAACGCATCACCGACGTGATCTTATAACCCTCTTCATTTTCAGCAGGGGTTTTCATAAAGCGCTCGGTATAATGTGAGTCGTACAGATGCCAGTCCGTTACGGAATATTGTGCAACGCCATGCGTAAATACATCGGCTCCATAGGTTAGCGCCATGCAGGTAATATATCCGCCAAAGCTTCCTCCATTAATACCAATCTTTGTTGTGTCAGCCCAGGATTGTGAGCGAATCCATTTTCCACAGGTCATATAATCTTCAATTTCCCATTTGCCCAGTTGTTTGAAAATATAATTGATGCCCTTTCTTCCGAAATGTCCCGAGCTACGGTTATCCATAGCCACCTGGATAACGCCTTCCTCTGCCCACCAGTTCTGCAGACCTGGATAAGGACGATAGCGGTCGTATACGGTACCGGCGTTCGGGCCGCCATACACAGAGATCCAGACCGGGTATTTTTTATTGGGATCGAAATTCAAAGGATAAGTGATGGTGATGGGCAGGTCGAACATATCATCTGCAGAGCGCACTGTCGTGAGCGTTGTTTTGGGCAAATCATAATTGTCAAAATCGGCGCCCTTTGCATTTGCAATTTCACGAACGATTTTTCCTTTGTTGTTCATCACTACCGTTACCTGCGGCGTTGATAAATTGGAATAAGCGGTAACCAGGTATTTCCCTTTCGGAGAAACCGACACATTATCGTAGCAGTAATTTCCCGCCGATAACCGGGTTATATTCTTTCCGTCGAGCGTGATTTTATAAATATCGAACCGGGCTGAATTTTCCTTTCGTGCGCGAACGTATACTACTTTATTCTTTTCGTCGAGATATAATATCTCTGTGCCCCAGAAGTTTCCTTTTGTCACCTGGTTGATCAGCTTGCCATTCATATCGTAGCGATACAGGTTTTCCCATCCGTCTTTGTCGGATTTAAAAAGGAAAGATTTATTATCGGATAAAAATGTAAACCGGTCCACATCGTCGAGTGCGATCCAGGTATCCTGCTTTTCAGAATAGATTTCTTTTTTTGATCCGTCGCTGTTATTCACCTGGTAAACGATCAGGTTATCCTGTCCGCGGTTCATCCACAGCACCCATAAATCGTTGTTGCCGGTCCATTCGGGCTGCCCGAAATACTGGTCGTCGGCAGCATTGAAATCGGCCCAGACCGTTGTTCCGTCTGCAATGGAAGCGATACCTATTTTTACTTCGGGATTGGGGTCGCCGGCCTTGGGATAGCGCTGTTTTTCGAGGTAGCCATGCGTGCCATCGGCAACATATATCGGAAATACAGGCACTTTTGAATCGTCAAAATGCATAAAGGCGATACGCCTGCTGTCGGGCGACCACCAGAAAGCGCGGTAATGCGATGCCCTTCCCAGGATTTCTTCGTAATAAACCCAGGAAGCATAACCGTTCATGATGGAATCGTTGCCATCAGTTGTCAGCGCGGTTTCCTTTCCGGTAGCAAGTTCCTGTATGTATAAATTATTTTTACGGGTGTAGGCCACGTATTTTTTATCCGGCGAAGCCGTAATATTTTTTGCATCGGCAATCACCGGGAGTTGGACGTCGTCGTTGGATTTGGTGTACAGGGATGATTTTCCTGTTACGGCTTCAACGGAATAAGTGAGGTGCTGCCCCGCGCTGTCTTTCTTCAGCAGGTAATGATCGTCATCGGCCCAGCCTGTGATGGCAGGCGGGGCATTAAATACTTTGCTTTCCTTTCCCCTGAACACCTGCTCGAAGCTGAATTGTTTTTTCTGTGCCAGCGTGATTAAAGGAGATGTAACGAACAACAGTAGAATAAGCTTGTTCATGCGCATTATTTATGGACGGCGAAGCTACTTTACTTCCTGCATTTCCACTAACCTTTTATAGGTTCCTCCGACCGCCAGTAATTCATCGTGGCTGCCCCGCTCCACTATTCTTCCCTTCTGCAGCACGATGATCTCGTCGGCATGCCGGATCGTGCTGAGGCGGTGTGCGATTACGATGCTGGTGCGGTTTTCCATCATGCGGTTAATGGCATCCTGCACCAGGCGCTCGCTTTCGGTGTCGAGTGACGACGTGGCTTCGTCGAGGATCAGGATATCAGGATTTTTAAAGATGGCCCTGGCGATGGTGAGCCGCTGGCGCTGGCCTCCGCTTAATTTCATGCCTTTGTCGCCGATGATGGTATCGTAGCCCAACTCCTGCTGCACGATAAATTCATGCGCATTGGCGATGCCGGCGGCGCGTACAACCTCGTCCATCTTTGCATGGGGATTGCCAAAAGCGATATTGTTGAAGATCGTATCGTTGAACAGGATCGCTTCCTGCGAAACGATACCTGTAAGATTGCGCAGGTCGTGCAGTTTTATTTCTCTTATGTCGCGCCCGTCGATGGTAATGCTTCCTTTAACAACATCGTAAAACCGCGGCAGCAGATCGGCCATTGTCGATTTGCCCGAGCCGCTGCTTCCCACCAGCGCAATGATCTTCCCTTTCGGGATAACCAGGTTCACTTCCGATAACACTTCTTTCTGCTCGTATTGAAAAGACACATTATTATAAACAATCGCATTCTTAAATCCTGTTATCGGCCGCACACCAGGCGCCTCGGTGATCGTGTTGGGAAGATT
>JBGAJL010000037.1:0-35343 GCA_044224935.1 Flavitalea sp. | reverse complement strand
AGAACTTACCACAGTTACCCTATTGTCAACTGAAATATCAGATCATGCAAGTCGTTCGTATCATTTCTGTATTGCTGTCCGCCCTTGTCACACTACCCGGTACCAGTCAGGCGGAAACATCGGAAAATTTCAATTCGCGCGCAGGAGTTCCTGTTCAGCATATTAAATCGAGTCTCCAGAATTCCTGCTGGAGCTTTCATCATTTCGATATCAATTCAAACGGATGGAACCCGCAGATCGAGGGCGATGGCGCGATGGTCGCAACTGCTGATGCATCTGCTTACAACAACAGCGGCATTTACACACCCGTGCTGGATATTTCAGACAACCTCACGCTCTCATTCGAATATACTTTTAATAAAAACTTTCCCGCTTCGTCGGAAAGATGGATAAAGGTCTGCCTGGCAACGCCCTATAATGATATCGTGCAGGTTTTAGAGACGATCAGCTTCGACGGAATGAATGCCACCCTTAAAAAGAAATATGCTACCGGATTCAAAAACCTCTATCCCGGGAATTACAGGCTGGTATTACAATATGGCGGTAATGGAACCGATGCACAGATCGCTATCGATGAATTAAAAATATCAGCTCCCTGTAAATATCCTGATGGTTGCAATACAGCGCCCATAGCGGTGAGGGACCGTATAACGGGAATGGCCAACCGCAGCGCATCCGGATCATTATTACAAAACGATAAAGACGCGAACCACGACAAACTGACTGCTTATCTAATTAAAGGTTCGCCCGATGGCAAAGTGGAGCTGAATGAAAATGGCACGTTCATTTTCACTCCCAACAACAATTTCAAAGGCCGGCAGACCCGTTTTACTTACAAGATCTGCGATGCCGGCGCCGTAAACCTCTGTTCAGAAAACACTACGGTTGTCATCAGCTTTCCTGAAACGCCCGTGGCAGCGCTGAATCTCACCGACTTCAGGGGCGCGTACCGGTTCAACGGCAATGTAGAGCTGGTCTGGAAGATGAACAGCAACGCCGGCACCCGCAAATTTGAAGTGGAAAGAAGTATCGACGGCCAGCACTGGGAAAACACCGGCACCGTTTCGGCCGAAAATGCCGCCAACAGCGATGGATATACGTTTATCGACAAGCTCAGCAGGAACCGGGTGCAGAAAAACGATTTGTATTACCGGCTAAAGCAATTCGATAATGACGGCTCGTCGGTGCTGAGCCGGTTGCTGGTGGTGAGAGTATACAATACTAAAACAGTCACGATGATCAGCGTGACGCCTAATCCTGTTAAAAATGATATCGCCGTGAATATCCAGTTACAGGAGAATGCGTTTGTATCCTTCCGTGTGCTTGATAATACGGGCAATTCATTAATGCACAAAATCGTCGACGCTTCCCGGGGCATCAACAACACGATTCTCGAGGGCACTTCAAAGCTAAGTCCCGGCGCTTATTCCCTGGAAGTAATTATAAACAGCAAAGAGCGGATGCTGGTCAAATTGATCAAGGAGTAAGATGAGTGGCGTGGAAGTAAAATCGGTGTGCAGATTTGATATTCCGTTTGCGTTATTGCCGTAAATGAGTTTATGATTTCTTTATGCGAGATTCAAATTCTTTCGGAATACCATATTTTTCAAGATTCTTTTTAGCGTTTTCCGCCTTTTTCCTGAAATAGGGATCCTGGCTGTAATCTCTCATATTTTCCACGACGGTAATGCTTCCCTTAATTTCATATTTTTTGTTCTCCATATCGTAAATAATTATTTATCAATTAAAGTTATTTTGTTTTGACCATAAATGCCTGAAAATTTTTACTTCGCTCAAACGGTAGCCATTGTCCCTGATAACATCCTTTTATATCCAGCAAATGATTAATTATATGCCAATATCGGCTTATCTCCATTTGATACAATCTGGTTCGCGACGAAGTACTTCCTTCAATATATAATATTGCACCGGGATGATATTTAAGAAAAGTAAGCACAGTAAATGCTACCGTGGCAAGTACTTTTCCAGTATCTCCATTGTTACTCCTTCTTAGATCATCTATTTTTTGGATTGTCTCGTCCCAATCTCCAAACGAAAGATTAAAAACATCTTTATATATTATCTCATAAAGCACGATCTTTTTGACAGTTCCGAAAATCCCTTCGCTCAAAAATTCGTGCATTCGATACGATGCGTCAGACGTAACAGGATAGGTGTCTAAATTCATTAGCGGTAATAGCAAAAACGCAAGCTAAATCCCCTTCTTTCGAGGAAAAAGATTAAAACACCCGTCTGAAACCGTTTTTTCACAGAAAAATCCGGATGAAAAAATTTTTCACCCCGCTACACACCGGCAAAAAACTAACAGTCATTAGTTTTTACTAGTTTTGGTGATTATGGCAGAGCTTTCATCACGCGTTCGCATCGTCACAGCAGCTTCCCTATTCGACGGGCACGACGCCGCAATCAATATCATGCGCCGCATCATGCAGGCAAAGGGCGCCGAGATCATCCACCTGGGACATAACCGCAGCGTACACGAAATAGTGGAATGCGCAATAGAAGAAGACGCCCACGGCGTTGCCATCACCTCTTACCAGGGTGGGCATGTAGAGTTTTTTAAATACATGAAAGACCTCCTGAATGAAGCAGGCTGCGGGCATATCAAAATATTCGGCGGTGGCGGCGGCACCATCCTGCCCTCCGAAATAAAAGCGCTCCATGAATATGGCGTCACGCGCATTTATTCTCCCGATGATGGCCGCACAATGGGCCTCGAAGGAATGATCGAAGACGTGATCAGTAAATGCCGCGTCCCTTCTGCCTCGGCAAAAGATTTTAAGAAAAATGATTTCTGGAATGCCGCAGCGCAATGGAACGGGAAAATGCCACTCGGCGAAACAAAAGACATCCGCAGGATTGCAAGATATATCACCGAAGCCGAGGAAGGAATAATCAATAAAAGAAACAGTACCACTAACCCGCCGGTACTCGGAATCACCGGCACAGGGGGCTCGGGGAAATCGTCCGTAACAGACGAAATTGTGCGAAGATTTCTGCATGCCTCCGATACCATCACCTTGGCCGTAATAAGCGTCGACCCCAGCAAGAAAAAAACCGGAGGCGCACTGCTTGGCGACCGTATCCGGATGAACGCGATAGCCCACCCCCGCGCCTATATGCGCTCGCTCGCCACCCGCGATGACAATACCGCGCTCAGCGCCTACGTGATGGATGCACTGAATATCTGCAAATCGGCAGGCTTCGACCTCGTTATCCTCGAATCGGCAGGTACAGGGCAAAGCGATACATCGATACTCGATTTCTGCGACGTGAGCTTATATGTGATGACACCCGAATATGGCGCAGCTTCACAATTGGAAAAAATCAACATGCTCGACTATGCCGATATTATCGCAATAAATAAATCCGATAAAGCAGGCGCTCTTGATGCCCTGCACGATGTAAAAAAACAATATAAAAGAAATCACCAGCTGTGGGAAGCAAAAGACAGCGAGCTGCCTGTAATCGGAACGATCGCCGCACAATTCAACGACGCAGGTGTAAACGGGTTATTTAAAAAACTGGTCCAGGTACTCGAAAATAAAACCGGCTTTTCTTTTAAAAACGAAAACCACAGTGATATGGAAGTTCCTGAGCGCTCCGTATCGATCATCCCGCCCAAACGCGTCCGCTATCTTTCTGAAATCGCCGACAATAACCGCTCCTATAATAAATGGGTCGAAGAACAGGCCGCTATCGCCAGCAATCTTTACAAACTGGAAGGTGCGAAAGAATTATTGAAAGACCAATCCGCGCTGATAGATGAAACCATTCATTCACTCCACCTCGACCCTGCAAATAAAAAACTGCTCGACCGGTGGAAATCATTAAAAGAAAAATACAGCGCTGATTTTTTTGAATATAAAGTGCGCGATAAAGTGCTGAAACTGGAGTTGACCACCACCAGTTTATCAGGTACAAAAATCCCGAAAGTATTATTACCGAAATATAGCGACTGGGGCGATATTTTAAAATGGCAGCTGCAGGAAAATGTACCGGGAGAATTTCCCTATACCGCCGGCGTATTTGAATTAAAGCGCGAAGGAGAAGACCCTACGAGGATGTTTGCCGGCGAAGGGGGCCCGGAAAGAACGAATAAACGCTTTCATTATGTAAGCGCCGGCCAGCCCGCTATCCGGCTTTCCACCGCCTTCGACAGCGTAACGCTCTATGGTGAAGATCCGCATGAGCGTCCGGATATTTTCGGTAAGATCGGCAATGCAGGCGTGAGCATCGCCACCGTTGACGATGCAAAAAAATTATACAGCGGATTTGATCTGTGCAATCCAAAAACATCGGTAAGCATGACGATCAACGGCCCCGCACCGGTTATCCTTGCCTTTTTTATGAATGCAGCGATCGACCAGGAATGTGAAAAATATATTTCGCAGCACAAGCTATGGCCTGCCGTAGAACAGAAATTCAACCAGAAATATGCAGGCAGCACCGTACCGGTATATAATAATCCTTCATCACCCGGTGAACATCCCATAAAAAATGAAGCACATGTTTTAGGATTGGGACTATTGGGATTAAGCGGCGATGAAGTGCTGGAGCCCGCTATTTACCGGCAGTTAAAGGCAAAAGCATTATCGCAGGTGCGCGGCACCGTGCAGGCGGATATTTTAAAAGAAGACCAGGCGCAGAATACCTGTATTTTCAGCACTGAATTTGCACTCAAATTAATGGGCGATGTGCAACAATATTTTATTGATAATAATATCCGCAATTTTTATAGCGTCAGCATCAGCGGATATCATATTGCTGAAGCAGGTGCAAATCCCATCACCCAGCTTGCATTTACCTTATCGAATGGATTCACCTACCTGGAATATTACCTGAGCAGGGGAATGCATATCGATGATTTCGCACCGAACCTCAGTTTCTTTTTCAGCAACGGAATGGATCCCGAATACAGTGTGATCGGCCGTGTGGCAAGAAGAATCTGGGCAAAAGCGATAAGGAATTTATACAAGGGAAATGAACGTAGCCAGAAATTAAAATATCATATCCAGACAAGCGGCCGCAGCCTGCATGCACAGGAAATCGATTTCAACGATATCCGCACCACATTGCAGGCACTCTACGCGATATATGATAATTGCAACAGCCTTCATACCAATGCTTATGATGAAGCGATCACAACACCCACTGAAGAATCGGTAAGGCGCGCGATGGCGATCCAACTAATTATCAACAGGGAACTGGGTACGGCGAAGAACGAAAATCCCGTACAGGGATCTTTCTTAATTGAAGAATTAACCGACCTGGTCGAAGAAGCTGTACTGGCAGAGTTTGACCGGCTCACAGAGCGCGGCGGCGTGCTGGGCGCAATGGAAAGAATGTACCAGCGCAATAAGATCCAGGAAGAAAGCCTGTATTATGAAAGCCTGAAACACAGTGGCCAGCTGCCGATCGTCGGCGTGAATACTTTTTTAAATAAAAACGGCAGTCCCACCCTGCTGCCGGGTGAAGTAATCAGGAGCACCATGGAAGAAAAAAAACAACAGATCCAAAATCTCCGCGCATTCCAGGAACGGAATAAACAGGCCGGCAAAGGAGCGTTGAAAAAACTGCAGCATGCAGCGGTGAAGAATGAAAATCTTTTCTCCGAGTTAATGGAAACGGTGAAATATTGTTCGCTGGGTCAGATCACGCATGCGCTGTACCAGGTTGGAGGACAGTACAGGAGGAATATGTAGAGTGTTCGTAATGCCGGACCTACCCCGGCGCTTCCTGAGTTTGTTTATGTGTATGTCGCTGATGAGCGCCGCCCTCCTTCGGAGGGGATCCAGACACTCAACCCTCATTTCGCTCTTTCATACTGCACCGGCCACTTCAGCTCAACACCCAGCTCTTTCGCGGCATGCAAAGGGAAATAAGGATCACGCAGCAGCTGCCGGGCCAGTATGATCATATCGGCCTTCCCTTCTGTAATAATCTTCTCGCATTGCTCTGCTGTGGTTATCAATCCCACAGCGCCGGTTAGCATGCCCGATTCCTTTTTCACCTTCTCTGCAAACTGCACCTGGTACAGCGGCTCCGCTTTAATAGCCGCTTTGTTTACATTGCCTCCGCTGGAACAATCCATCAGGTCTATTCCGCGCGGCTTCACAAGGTTTGCCAGCCGCACCGAATCATCCGGCGTCCACCCGGTTTCCGACCAGTCTGAAGCAGAGATCCGCAAAAACAGCGGATAATCTTCCGGCCATACTTTTTTTATCGCATCGATGATCTCCAATAAAAATCTTGCGCGGTTATCAAATGAGCCGCCGTATTCGTCTGCTCTGAAATTACTGGCCGGAGAAAGAAATTCATTAATTAAATAACCATGCGCACCATGAATCTCTATCACTTTAAAACCGGCTTTCCTTGCACGAAGCGCGCCATCGGCAAATGCCCGGACCAGGGCGGCTATTTCATTCTTATCTAATTCATGAGGCGTGGGGTCTCCGGGCCTGAAGGCAACGGGCGAAGGCGCCACGGTTTCCCATCCTCCTTCAGCAACGGGTATTATTTTATTGCCTTTCCACGGTGATGTTACGCTCGCCTTGCGGCCTGCATGCGCAAGCTGCATACCCGCAACAGCACCGTGCGATTCTATAAAAGCAGTTATTTTTTTCAGGTAACCGATATGTTCATCTTTCCATATTCCCAGATCATCGGGAGAGATCCTTCCTTCAGGAGATACGGCTGTCGCTTCGGTAATTATTAACGCCGCGCCACCGACGGCCCTCGTGCCCAGATGCACGAAATGCCATTCATTGGCAAATCCATCTTCAGAAGAATACTGGCACATCGGGGACATCACGATCCTGTTCCTGAATTCCACCGACCTGATTTTTATAGGTTCGAATAATTTTGACATCCGGCTTCTTTTTGTTGCAAGTTAACTGAATCGAAAAAGTTTATATAAACAGAGTGTGGGGCAACTTTAATATCTTCACCCGCGTTTGCGGCCAATGTTTAACTTAAAGACCAGAGATGACAGCAGAACAACAACGCCTGGAAGTGAACGCCGGCAAAGCCGTACCCATAGCAGAATGGGGCCCCTATGTTACCGAACGCCAGTGGGGCACCGTGCGTGAAGATTACAGCACCGATGGCAACGCCTGGCATTATTTCCCTTTCGATCATGCCGCTTTCCGGCATTATATCTGGGGTGAAGACGGGATCGCCGGTATTTCCGACCTGTTTCAAAATCTTTGTTTCGCCGTAGCCTTATGGAATGGCAAAGATCCCATCCTCAAAGAACGGCTGTTCGGCCTGCGCAACGGTGAGGGTAATCACGGCGAAGACGTAAAAGAGCTTTATTATCACCTCGATAATCTTCCCACCCATTATTATATGGAATACCTGTATAAATATCCACAGCAGGAATTTCCATATGAAAAGCTAAGGGAAGAAAACAGGAATCGCTCGCGCCTCGAACCCGAATACGAAATACTCGATACCGGCATCTTTAACGACGATGAATATTTTGATGTACGCATCACGTATGCCAAAAAGGGTCCGACCGATATATTTATCCGGATAGATATTACCAACAGGTTTAATAAACCGGCAGATATAACAGTGTTGCCTACCTTATGGTTTTACAACCGCTGGTGGGATCAGGACCCGCGCGTGGAGCCCCGCATCAGTTATCTCAGTAAATCGGCTGTTAAGGCCGAGCATAAAAGACTGCCGGACTATTATTTCTACTTTCAGAATGCCGGCGACATGCTGTTCACCAATAACGAAACGAATACCGAAAAGGTTTCCAATATCCCCAATGAATCCATTTTCGTAAAGGATGCTTTCCACGACGCCATCATTCACGAAAAAAATGTGGCCGCGCTGCGGAATAAAAAAAGCGGAACAAAATTCTCACCCGTATATAAATTATCCATTCCCGCGGGCGATACCCATACCCTGTATTGCCGCCTCACCGACACCCAGGTAGACGACGCATTTACCGATGGATTTGAATCGATATTCACCACACGCAGGCAGGAAGCGGATGATTTTTATGATGTCATCCTTCCAAAAAATCTGAGTGCAGACATGCGCAGTATCCAGCGCCAGGCCATCGCCGGCCTGCTCTGGAGCAAACAATATTATCACTTCGATGTCGAAACCTGGCTCACCACCAGCGACGGCATCACCCCCGTAAGCGTCAGTAAGATGACTGGCAGAAACAGCGACTGGGTGCATCTGAAAAATCAGGACATCATCATGATGCCCGACAAATGGGAATACCCCTGGTATGCCGCCTGGGACCTGGGCTTCCAGGCCATTGGCATGGCCCGCGCCGATGCCATTTTCGCAAAGCACCAGCTACTGCTCATCATGCGCGAATGGTATATGAAACCCGATGGCCAGCTGCCCGCCTATGAGTGGAATTTCAGCGATGTGAACCCGCCTGTACATGCCTGGGCCGCATTGCAGGTGTATCGTATCGAAAAAAAACAAACCGGCACGGGTGATGTCGACTTCCTGAAAAAGATCTTTCAGAAACTGATTATCAATTTCACATGGTGGATCAACCGGAAAGACCTGAACGGCAACAACATTTTCGAAGGAGGGTTCCTTGGCCTCGATAACATCGGTGTTTTCAACCGCAATTTTCATTTTCCCGGAGAGATCCAGCTCGAGCAGGCAGATGGTACAAGCTGGATGGGCGCCTACGCACTTGATATGATGGAAATGGCCCTCGAAATAGCGGTCTGCGATAATTCATTCGAAGACATGGCCACCAAGTTCTTCGAGCATTTTATCCTTATCGCCGAAGCCCTCAACGAGCACCGGCTCTGGAACGACGAAGACAAGTTCTTCTACGACGTGCTGTCGGTGCAGGGCGCCGATCCCATACCGTTAAAAATTCAATCGATAGTGGGATTGACATCCCTCTTCGCCGTGTCGACCATTCAGAAAAGAGTGTTCGATCTCTTACCCGATTTCCGGAAACGCACGGCCTGGTTTGAGAATTACCGGAAAAAAAATAATAAGTTCTGGCCCAACGAAGAACGGGGCGACGGCGAAGAAATACTGCTGTCGCTGGTGAAACAGGACAGGCTGGTGTTCCTGTTAAAAAGACTCCTGGACGAAGACGAGTTCCTGTCGCCGGGAGGCATCCGGGCCCTGTCCAAACGCCATGAAAACCATCCCTATTCCGTAACGGTGGATAATGTGCAATATACGATCCGGTACGACCCGGGCGATTCCACTTCGGATATCTATGGAGGTAATTCGAACTGGCGCGGCCCTGTATGGATGCCTATCAATTACCTGATTATTGAATCCATTCGCACCTATGGTGCTTTTTATGGAGACAGCCTGCAGGTTGAATGTCCCACCGGCTCAGGAGTAATGATGAACCTGGAAAAAGTAGCGGATGAACTGGCCAGGAGGGTGATCAGCCTTTTCGAAAAAGACGCCGATGGCAAGAGGCCGACAGATGGAGAATACAGCTGGTTTTATAAGCGCCCCGGCAATGAGGATCTGCATTTGTTTTATGAATACTTTCATGGAGACACCGGGAAAGGTCTGGGAGCCAGCCATCAGACGGGCTGGACGGCATTAGTGGCGGAACTGATTATGGAACTTCAACTGACGTTGAAAGCTGAAAGTAAAAACTAACCGGGACCCGATACTTTTACGTTTTAACTTTTGAATTTTACTTATTAAACGGCTTCTGCAGAAACGGGGGTGGTTACCGTTGCGGCCGATGGCCTGGCGATTTTTATGGTGCGCCATTGTTTCTGCAGTTCTGACACTTCTTCCAGTTCTGGAACATTTTGTACGTTATCTTCCGTGAACGAAGTGTAGGAATCATATATATAATTGAGGCCGGCAAAGAAGCAAACTGCGCCGACGATCATATAGCTTGTTACCTCAAGCAGGTAAATCCTGCCTCCTGTGCTTGTTACAAAAATATATCCGGCCAGTACCATCCCTCCAAATCCAAACAATGCCAGTGCGAAACCTAACACTCTTTTTTGCATTGGAAATCATTTTGCTCTTACAGTGCAAAGGTTATGCCTTTATTTGAAACGACCATCCTATAAAAAAAATTTACGCCTAACTTAAATGAAAATTAACACGTTTGTTGTATTTGTAAACGGCAGAGGCCGAGACTTATGAATTTAATTCCACGATTATTTTATCCGTTCCCATCAGAATTTATTTTATATTAAGCCATGGATCAACATTCATTCTTATTTCAATCCCTGATCTATCTCGCAGCGGCAGTGGTGATGGTCCCCATCTCAAAAAAAATGGGG
The DNA here is from genome assembly GCA_044224935.1 of Flavitalea sp. GTDB lineage: Bacteria > Bacteroidota > Bacteroidia > Chitinophagales > Chitinophagaceae > Flavitalea. The sequence continues at coordinate 25,054 of JBGAJL010000037.1, read as the reverse complement.
CTGGGCTCGGTGCTGGGGTACTTACTGGCGGGGATTGTTATCGGCCCGAACGTAATGGGATTCGTTGGAAGCGAGGGCCAGGATATCATGCACTTTGCGGAGTTTGGCGTAGTGATGCTTCTCTTCATCATCGGACTCGAACTGGAGCCGGACCTGTTCTGGCGACTGCGGAAACTGATATTGGGGCTCGGTGGCATGCAGGTAGTTCTTACCAGCGCTATTTCATCCCTGGTCGCTCATACCTTTGGCTTGGACTGGAAACCTTCTCTGGCATTGGGTATGATCGTGTCTCTCTCGTCTACTGCGATCGTACTGCAAACCCTTAGCGAAAAAAATCTTTTAAAGACAAATGCCGGGCAAAAAACGTTTTCGGTACTGCTGTTCCAGGACATTGCGGTGATCCCCATGCTCGCCTTCTTTCCGTTTCTTTCTGAAAGCGGCGCCAGCGTCAACGCACACAACAGCTCACTCGTGAATGGCTTACCGGGCTGGGCACATGCCCTTGTGGTCATCGGTTCGGTGGTAGGCATTATCCTGGCCGGACGGTTTTTAATACGTCCGTTGTTCCGGATCATCGCCGCAACACGGCTGCGCGAAATGTTTACCGCTACTTCATTATTGATCGTGGTAGGAATAGCCGTACTGATGAGCCAGGTAGGAATCAGCCCCGCATTGGGCACTTTTCTCGCCGGCGTTGTATTGGCCAATAGCGAATACAAACACGAACTCGAAAGCGATGTCGAACCCTTTAAAGGATTATTCCTGGGATTATTCTTTGTCGCCGTGGGCGCTTCCATCGATTTCCAGCTGGTGATGCGCCATCCCGACCGCATTCTCGGTCTCGTAGTACTGTTGATCTTCATCAAGTGGATCGTCCTGTTTGTTTTGGGAAAAACGGTCAGGCTCGGCAAGAGCCAGAATACGCTTTTCTCTTTGGCGCTAAGCCAGATCGGAGAGTTCGCCTTTGTATTGCTCTCTTTCTCCCTCAGTGAAAACATCATTTCAAAATCGGTCACCGACACAATGATGGCCGTAGTGGCGATCAGCATGTCCTTTACGCCTTTGCTGATGATCCTGAACGATAAAGTGCTCCAACCGCTGATCCGCATGAAATCGGCCAATATCGAAAGAGAGGCAGATCACATCGATGAACAACATTCGGTGATCATTGCAGGATTCGGTTCTTTCGGCAGCACGATAGGACGGTTTTTGCGGGCCCATAATATTCCGACCACCCTGCTCGACGTAGATGCCGACCGCGTGGAAAACCTCCGGCAGCTGGGCTTTAAAGTATATTTCGGAGATGCGTCGCGTCGCGACGTGCTGGCGGCAGCAGGTGCGGAGCGGGCCAAACTGATCATCATCGCCCTGGAGCCCGCCGAAAAGAGACTGGAGATGATAGAAACGATAAAAAAATATTTTCCTAACCTGCGCATGTATGTGCGCGCCCAGAACAGATTCGACGCCTATAACCTGATGAATGCGGGCATGATGAACGTATACCGGGAAACGCTAGATACTGCTTTACGCTTAGGCGTCGACGTTATGAAACTGCTGGGTTATAAAGAATATACGGCAGCCAAGGCAGCGAAAAAGTTTTTCATGCAGGACGAGGCCAATCTGAAAAAACTGGCATCCATCCGGGACCCGGATGAATATATCTCGGCGGCCCGGTATTATATCGAAGAACTCGAAAATATATTACGCACCGACCTCGAACAATCTATCATTCGTAACCAGGAGAGCGAAGAAGACGAAGCAATACTTACCGGGGTGCGCAACTCCTGAAAGGGCCATGCAGAATACCGAACCCGGAATATCCCTGGCAATTGTTTTGCAATAATCAGCCATCCCTGTTATAATCGCTATTTTTGCCGACCTTATGGACCAAGTCATAGAAGAAATAAAAAAATTGTTTACCGGCATTGTGCGGCTGCCGGTAACAGGCCTGGAAAGAATACCGCAAAGTGGCAGCGACCGTTCCTACTTCAGGATCCTGACACCACATCAATCCTATATAGCTACCTACGGACTGAATATTAAAGAAAACGATACTTTTATCTATTTCTCCAATCATTTTCGTTCAGCCGGCTGCCCGGTGCCGCAGATATACGCGGTGAACGAAGAAAAAACAATTTATATCCAGGAAGACTTCGGAAATATATCCCTGTTAAACAAGCTTGATGAGCTGGGCCTGAATGAAGAAGTGTACGGGCTGTTTCAGAATGCACTGGCTGCGCTGGCCCATATTCAGATAGCCGGCAATCGTCAGCTTGATTACGGCAGATGCATCACCAGCCACGAATTCGGCAAGCAGGCCATTATGAGCGATCTGCTTTATTTTAAATATTACTTCCTCGACACCTTACAGATCCCTTACGATAAAGAAGAGCTCCTCGCAGAATTTGACGAGCTGGGGAATTTTCTTTCGGCAACGGAGCATAAATATTTCATGTTCCGCGACTTTCAAAGCCGCAATATCATGGTAGAAGAAGGGCGGATCCACTTTATCGATTACCAGGGAGGAATGAAGGGTGCATTGCAATATGATGTGGCTTCTTTGCTATGGCAGGCACGCGCAGAATTACCCGATGAATGGAAAAATAAACTACTCGACTATTATATCGATCGCATAGAAGAGAAATTACAGAAAAAAATTAACCGCTCATTATTTACCGATCAGTATAACGGTTATGTACTTATCCGGCTGCTGCAGGTATTGGGCGCGTATGGCTTCAGGGGGTTATTTGAAAGGAAGGCACATTTTCTTACGAGCATTCCGCTGGCGTTAAAAAACCTCGGATGGTTCCTGAAAAATAAAAATGCAGGCATCGAACTGCCTGAATTCGACAGGCTGCTGAAACTGATAGTGGCGGATGGAGTAGCGAAGCGATTTCAAACGGTTAAGGCCGATGAAAACACTCCGCTTGTTGTGCGCATAAGCAGCTTCAGCTATAAAAAGGGCCTGCCTCCCGACGAAAGCGGAAATGGCGGAGGCTTTGTTTTTGATTGCAGGGGATTATTAAATCCGGGCCGGTTTGCCGAATATAAATCGATCACCGGAAGGGATAAACCGGTGAAAGATTTTCTTGAACAAAAAACAAAAATGCCCGAATTCCTGAACAGCGTATTTATGCTTGTTGATATTTCCGTGGAAGATTATATCCGCCGGGGATTTAAGGATCTGCAGGTAAGCTTCGGCTGCACGGGTGGCCAGCACCGCAGCGTATATGCGGCCGACAGCCTTGCACGGCATCTGAAAAATAAATTCAGGGTAAAGGTGGAGCTCAGCCACGTAGAGCAGGAAGCGAAGAAATGGATTAATACCTGACCATGTATTTTATTGTGTATGGTTTACTGTATGCGTTATCGTTACTGCCGCTGAGAATATTATATCTTCTCTCGGATGCAGGCTCGCTGTTTCTATATTATATCGCCCGGTACCGGAGAGCGATTGTAAAAAATAACCTGCTCATTGCATTTCCTGAAAAAACAGCCTCAGAACGCGGGAAAATAGAAAAAGAGTTTTACCGGAACTTCACGGATAATTTTATAGAGACAATTAAATTGATCTCCGGAAAATCGAATTTTGCGGCAACTCATTTATCTATTGATGGCACGCTGATGCAGGAGCAATTTGCAAAAGGCCATCGCGTGCAGTTTCACCTGGGCCATCATTTCAATTGGGAGATGGCCAATATCGGTGTGAGCCGCGTTACATCCTTCCCGATGCTGATGGTGTACCTGCCCCTGGAGAATAAATTATTTGAAAAAATAATGCTGAAGATCAGGAAGTCTAGCGGCAATCATTTACTGCCAGCCACACACCTGCGGGCCGCGATGTTGCCATTCAGAAATACACAGTACCTGCTGGCACTGATAGCCGACCAGTCACCCGGTGAACCTTCCAAGTCGTACTGGCTGAATTTTTTTGGCAAACCTACCCCGTTTATGAAAGGCCCCGAGCAGGGAGCGGTTGCCGGCCGGTTAACCGTAATGTTCGGACAAATATTCAAAATAAAAAGAGGAAGGTATATCGTGAAGTATGAGCTCGTTACGGAAGACGCGTCGACGCTTTCCAGGGGCGAGGTCACCCGCCGTTATGTACGTTACCTGGAAGCTGCTATCCGTGAACATCCTTCCATGTGGCTATGGAGCCATCGCCGCTGGAAACGCGACTGGCAGGAAGCGTATAAAGATTTATGGATCGGGGAAGAAGATCCGAGGCAGCCTGCCTGATTAATTCAGCACACTGTTCTCCTTTATTATTTCGATATTCTTCAGCTCTTTTATTTTGCCCCAACCGCCTAAAACATTTCTCAGGTTGTGAATGCCCTGTCTTTTCATCAGGGAAGCTGCAATCACACTTCTGAAGCCGCCGCCGCAGTGTACATAAATATTCTGGTTATCCTCGAAATTCGCTATGCTGACCGGATCGATCATTTCATCGAGCGGAATATTAACCGCTCCTGAAATATGCCCGAACGGGATGTCCATGGCCAGTTCGTCTGCTTCTACATCGATAATCATATCGATCGGCTGTCCCGCATTTTTCCAGGCTTCAAAACCACCGGCCAGGTGGCCATCGATTGATGAAAATCCCACGCGCGCGAGCCGCACGATCGTTTCTTTTTCCTGCCCCGGTTCGGTTACCAGCAGAATTGTTTTATCAAAAGGGATCAGGTTGCCCGCCCATTCAGCGAAGCGTCCCTCCAACCCGATGCTGATGGAGCCGGGGACAAATCCCTGCGTAAACACTTCCGGCTTACGTGTATCCAGCACCACCACATTATCATTCGTTATTTTGCTGCTGAATTCGGCAACGCTTATCCCCACCATACCTTTATTTATAATTTTTTCCAGGCTGTCATAACCCTCTTTATTAATCTTTGCATTGATCGGGAAATACTGCGGCGGCGCATTTAATCCATTGGTAACGGATTTAATAAATTCCGCCCTGCTCTGCGGCTGCAAAGCATAGTTCGATTGTTTCTCTTCGCCGATGGTGCTGGTAGTATTGGGTCCCAGATTTTTTCCGCAGCTGCTGCCGGCTCCATGTGCGGGATATACCAGCACGTTATCGGGAAGCGTCACGATTTTTTTCTGCAGCGAATCGTACATGATCGAAGCCAGGTCTTCCTTCGACATATTGCCGCTGCTGAGATCGGGCCGGCCCACATCGCCCACAAACAACGTGTCGCCGGTAAACAGCGCATAAGGCTGGCCCTGCTCGTCGCGCAGCAGGTAACAGGTCGACTCGAGTGTATGGCCGGGCGTATGCAACACTTCGATCGAAATATTTCCGAGCTTAAAAACTTCTCCGTCTTTTGCCAGGTGAATAGGAAAACTCGTTTCGGTGTTGGGTCCGTAAACAATAGGCGCCCCCGTTGCCTGCTGCAGGTCGAGATGCCCGCTCACGAAATCGGCGTGAAAATGCGTTTCGAAAATATATTTTATTTGTGCATTTTGTTGTCTGGCGAGATCAATATAAGCATCGATATCCCTGAGCGGGTCGATCACTGCGGCTTCTCCGTTGCTTTCAATGAAATAAGCGGCTTCACTGAGACAACCAGTGTACAATTGTTTGATAAGCATGATGCAAAAATAAGAAATCCCGGCCTATTCGGTCAGGCTCTCCACACACTTCATGATCTCATCTATCCGACTGGCATTCACCGAATAATAAATAAATTTCCCGTCACGGGTCGTTTTTACAATGCCGGCCCTTCTCAGGATGGCCAGGTGCTGGGAGGCAACGGACTGCTCAAGCCGCAGTTTGATATAGATTTCGGTAACAGTAAGCTTCTTGTTTTCGTCTACCAGTTTTACGATCTGCTGCCTCAGTTTATGATTCAGAGCCCGCAAAATCATAGCTGCCTTCTTTAAATTCACAAAGTCAACTTTTACAGGGCCGCCGGTTTCCTCTTCAGTGCTGAGGATCATTGAGTAATTGCTCGATACATTCATGTGCACATATCCTTTTAATACGCAAATCTTAAAAAGAAAGCAAAATTACGCATCTCTGCTCAAAGGAGACAGTTAATTCGCCGATAATTATTGATCTTTTTAACTATCCGTACGAGCGCCCGTATAAACATTTTTAAGGTAAAAGGGCTCCGACCAGGCCAGCCCGGTAAATTCCCCGGCATCCGCCCTGGAGGAAAATACCCGGGCTAAATCACTGATTGAATAATTAATATCTGAAAAAACTGCATTGGGATGATGGCAGACCGACTGCCATTTGATACAACCGTTGCCGCAGAATATTATCGGGTGATGATCTAAATACCCGGTAAATGAATGCTCATTTAATACGATCGCCGCAGGCTGCATTTTTTCGTTCAGCTGCCCGTCATAAAGAGCGGTAAACACTTCCATTCGTCTTGCATCGATCATGGGGCATATCCAGGCATCATTCTTCCGGTTGCTCAAAGCAAGCAGGTGCAGGGTCGTATCGGTGAGCAACGGAATAGTTAACGCATAACATAATCCTTTTGCCGCCGCCATCGCCACGCGTAAACCGGTGTAGGAACCCGGACCGGATGTAACACCTACCGCCTGGAGATCACCTGTTTTTTTCCCGGCTTCATGCAGCACAGCATTGATCGCTTTGTGCAACCACGACGCATGGTCTGTTTGCCTGTTATTGGTTTTACAGGAAAGCACCTGTGCGCCATCTGCAATAAATAGCGCCGCATTTTCCATCGATGTGTCTATGCCGAGTATAAGAGCCATTATTTTTTATTCATTAAAGCGGATGCGATCGAGTATCGTGAATCAATTCGGTTGAGTGCGCCAAGCAGTTCTTTTATTTTATCGATGCCGATTTTTTCGGACCACTCGAAAGGACCGAGCGGATAATTGGTTCCCAGCTTCATGGCAATATCAATCTCTTCTTTTGTGCTGGTGCCATCGCCAAGCGTATACCATGCTTCATTTACGATCATCGAAACAATGCGCGGCGTAATCATTCCCACGATATCGGGCACGAGCTGATATTTCCAGCCAAGCGTTTGGAAAATAGTGTGGATTTCATTTTCCTGTGAAGGCCCGGCGGCGAGTTCCGTGATTTCCCTTGCCAGCATCGTAGGCCACGCATTGATACGGATAAAGGGCTGGCGGATATCTTTTATCGTATATACCACCGAATTAATAAATACCGGCCGGGGAAGCAGTTGTTTTAATTTTTCTATTCTTTCATTATCATACCTGAATTGGAGATCCATATAGGCGTCGGCATCAATAATTCCAAGCGAACGAATACTGTCGGCCCAGACCAGCTCCACATCGCCGGGTATTTTTTTCGAAAGAAATTCCGCCTTCACCATTTCATCTGCCAGGATCCCGATTATCATGAAAAAATATTTGGATGCAAAATTAAGATTGTTTGACTCCTTATTTTTGACCCATGGAAAAAAAGATCATCAACACAGATAAAGCGCCCGCTCCCATCGGGCCCTACAGCCAGGCCGTTCAGGCGGGATCGTTTTTATTCGTTTCGGGCCAGGTAGCCATCAATCCCGCAACAAACGAGCTGAATACAAAAGACATCATATCAGAAACGGAACAGGTAATGAGCAACCTGACGGCTATCCTGCATGCGGCACAGATGGATTTCAACAACGTGATCAAGAGCACGATCTTCCTGAGCGACATGAGCTTATTTGCCCAGGTGAATGAGATCTACAGCAAATATTTTACAAATGATTATCCGGCAAGAGAAACTGTTGCGGTGAAAGGATTACCCAAGGGTGTGAATGTTGAGATCAGCGTAATTGCTTCGAGATAAACTACAGGGTAAATAAAGGGGGCGAAATTCGCCCCCGAAAATTATTCAAAACGGCGGCGGTCAGCTAGATCTTCAGCCCGATCTTTATTTTAATCACGCCCAGCTCTTTGCCGATCTTTGTAAATGCGGCCACGGCTTTTTCCAGGTGCTCCTGCTCATGTGCCGCCGACAGCTGTACCCGGATTCTCGCTTGGCCCCTGGCCACTACAGGAAAGAAAAATCCAATCACATAAATTCCTTCTTCGAGCAGTTTTGCCGCGAACTGTTGCGCCACCACGGCATCATACAGCATAATCGGTACGATAGGATGATCACCGGGCCTGATATCGAAACCGGCCTCGGTCATTTTCTGCCTGAAATACTTCGTGTTGTATTCCAGTTTATCACGAAGCGCGGTTGTTTCGCTAAGCAAGTCGAGTACGGCGATGCTCGCCCCTACAATGGAAGGCGCCAGTGTGTTTGAAAACAGGTAGGGCCTCGAGCGCTGGCGCAGCATTTCGATAATTTCTTTTCTGCCGCTTGTAAATCCGCCCGATGCGCCGCCAAGGGCTTTCCCGAGAGTTCCCGTGATAATGTCCACTTTGCCCATCACACCCCGGTATTCATGGGTGCCCCTTCCTGTTTTGCCCAGGAAGCCGCTGGAATGACACTCATCGGTCATTACCACCGCATCATATTTTTCGGCCAGTTCCACGATCTTATCGAGCTGGGCAATCGTTCCGTCCATGCTGAACGAGCCGTCGGTAACCACGATCCGGCTCCGGGCGCCTGCCGCTTCTTTCAATTTGGCTTCCAGGTCGGCCATATCATTGTGCTTATAGCGAAAGCGCTGGGCCTTGCACAGCCTCACGCCATCGATGATAGAAGCATGGTTCAGCTCATCGGAAATGATAGCATCCTGCTCGTTAAATAAGGGTTCGAATACGCCGCCATTGGCATCGAAAGCGGCAGCATACAGGATCGTATCTTCCGTTCCCAGGAACCGGGAGATCTTTTGTTCCAGCTCTTTATGAATATCCTGTGTGCCACAGATAAAGCGAACGCTGCTCATACCATATCCCCTGTTGGTGACCGCTTCTTTCGCAGCCGCCTCCACTTTCGGGTGGGATGAAAGGCCGAGATAATTATTTGCACAGAAATTCAATACCTTTTTACCGTTCACGATTATCTCTGCGCCCTGCGCGGAGGCAATGATACGCTCGGTTTTATACAGCCCTGCCGATTTTATTTCTTCCAGTTCGGCGCCTATCCTTGAAACGAAATTGGGGTTCATGGTAAGTTTTTGAAGCCACAAAAATAAGGCAAACAGTATTGTATCCATTGTGAAGCTCCGGGAACGAAGCCGGAATTTTCGGTATCCTGTAACATTCCCGCTGTGGTTGTCGTATAATCTGCAGATAGGCTAATTTTACCGGGCAGCGCACTGTTTATGACAGACAAAGAGTACAACCAATGTGTAAAGGATTATTCGGACCATGTGTTTCGCTTTATACTGAAAAGTCTCCGCAACACAGAGGATGCGCGCGATGTGGTGCAGTCGGCTTTTGAAAAGATGTGGATCAGCAGGAAAACGGTCGATGCCGTACGCTGCAAATCATTTCTTTTTACTGTTGCCTACCACCAGATGATCGATCACCTGCGGAGAAAAAAAACGGTGTCGGACGAAAAACAGGCCCTGGAAGTGGCGGTACATTGCAGGCACGACAGCGGAATGAAAAAAATATTGGAGAAGGCCCTGGAACGGTTGAATGATGTGCAGCGCTCACTGATATTGCTGAAAGACTATGAAGGGTATTCCTATGAGGAGATCGGTGAGGTAACGGGACTGAATGCCAGCCAGGTAAAAGTGTACCTGCACCGGGCACGATTACAACTGAGAAATTATCTGGTCCGGCCGGAGAATGTTCTTGAATGATAAAACAGGTAAATGATCAACAGGGAAACATACGAAGAATACTTTCTCCTCTATATCGATGGAGAGCTGACCGCAGCAGAGCGTGCGGAAGTGGAAAAATTTGCAGAAGAAAATCCGGAGCTCAAAAAAGAGCTGGATCTCCTCACCGCTTCGGTTTTCGTTGCCGATGAAACCATTGTGTTCGGAAATAAAGAGGTATTATATAAAAACGAAAGAGACCGGGCAGCCATATTATTTACCGGATGGAGAAGGCTGGCGGCAGCTGCCGCAGTATTGCTGTTCCTGGGTGGAGGATGGATATATTTTTACAGGGATATTGCTTCCAGTGGAAACGAACACAACCGTATGCTTACTCCGTTATCCCATAAAATTACAACAGAAGAAAAGCGCCCGGAGATGGCATCAGCGAACCCGGCACCTGAAAGAACGCGGACCATACCGCAGGTAAAAACAAAGATAACAGCAGCAAAACCACGGCCCCGCACAACAAACGCCAACCCGGCACCAGAGTCGGTTGCCGAAACATTAATCTCCGCCGAACCGGCGGGCATTGTTGAGCCGGTGGCCATTAATAATGATTTCAATAAGGAAATAAATATTCCGGTGCTGGCAAAAAACATAACGCCGCAGACAATTCCCGTACCGGACCGCATTCAATATATCGACGAGGACAATCCACAGGATAATAACAGGATATATTTTGCCAACACCTCGATTCCAAAACGAAACAGCCTGCGCGTTGTTTTCAGAAAAGCTTCAAGAATAATTGACCGAATTACCACTTTCCAATAATACAGGCATGATGAAACATTTAATTATACTGGCAGGGATAATGTGTATGGCCGTGATCAGCTCTGCACAAAAAGACAGTTCTGCAGTAGTGGTTATATCCGATTCCTCTTTAAGAGTTACACCGGATACCTCCATCGCACCGAATGATACGATCCGCATCGGGAATATGATCATTATCCGCAGGGCCGGCGACCGCGGGAAACGCGATATCTACGAAACGTTCAACAATCACCATCGCAACAATGAAAACGTTACCACCAACTGGTGCGTAATCGACCTCGGCTTTAACCAGGTGAATGACCGTACAAATTACCCGCAGGCCATCTCTAACGGGTATCTTCCCGCAGGTGCAGGCGACGACTGGTTTGCACAGCGCAATTTCAGGTCTACCAATGTAAATATCTGGGTGTTTATGCAGACCCGGAATTTAATCAGGCACGTGGTAAACTTAAAATATGGCGCGGGCCTGGAACTGAATAATTACAAATACCGGGAAAATATCCGTTTTGCAGAAACCGGCCTCCCACTCGTGTATATGGACAATGTGGATTACCGGAAAAACAAACTGGCGCTGGATTACCTCACCGTACCCCTGATGCTGAACTTTGATTTTACTCCCGGGAAAAAAAATCCGCTTGGATTTAGCGCAGGCGTAAGCGCCGGGTATTTATATTCATCGAGGCAAAAGACAAACGGCGGTGGAAAGGGCAAAGAAAAATATCATGACGATTTTGAAACGCGCAACTTTAAAATCTCCTATATCGCAGAGCTCGTTTTAGGACCCGTGCGATTATATGGAACGTATGCATCGCAGAGCATGTTTAAGAAGGGCCTGGATATGACGCCTTATAGCTTTGGGATAAGGCTGGCACATTAATTCAGGCTTCATAACCCACCGGCACATCCCGGGTTCGTTTATATATATTCTCGTTGAATGCCGGGTAGGTTCAGCGGCTGCAATAATTTATTTCCGGTTTACGATATATGCGCCGCAGACCAGCAACAGGATACCGAATAATTTTTGAAAGCTGATGGGATTGGCCTTCAGCCCCAGCATTCCGAAATGATCCATTACCAGGGCCGTAATCAATTGCCCCGCAATAATCAATACAAACATATTTGCCGCACCGATCTCCGTAACAGAAAGTAATGTGACAGTTACGACAAACACACCGAATAATCCCCCGGAAAATTTGTACCAGCTCACCGTAGAATAACTATCGAACGCAGGCCAGGAACTTTTTGAAAACAAAAGAATAATTGCCAGTACTATCGTTCCCGAAAGAAAAGAGATGAAGGCGGCCATTACAGGATGTTGAATAGCAATGCGAAGCTGGCTGTTGATGCCCGATTGAACGGTGATCGCCACCCCGGCGAAGATTGGAAGCAGATAAAACAGGAATTTCATAATTTAAATATAATCTTTTCCCATCGTGAAATAATCTGCCGTTCTGATTGTTATATTTAGGTTCTTGATTTATTTTCATCCCGGCAAATAAGAACTGCTATCGCCTCATTCTACATAAATTATTGTTATGCGAACAAAGTTGTCCGGAGGCTTATTTCTCCTCGCCGTCGTATCCATTCTGGCGTTTAAATCTATTAACAGCCGGTCGGCAAATAAAAGAGCGCCTGGCAGCGAACCCAAAGGAACCGTTTACATTATTGTAGATAAATCCGATTATGAGCTGCAGGTGTATGATGATGAGGGCTGGTATGCAACCTATCCCGTGGTTTTTGGCAGTAAGTCGCTGGATGATAAAATGTACGCCGGCGACCGCAAAACGCCCGAAGGTAATTTCAGGATCGTAACTAAGCGTCCACATGCCAAATGGGACAAGATGCTGCTGCTCGATTATCCCACGAAGGAAAGCTGGCAGAAATTCAACGAGCGCAAGGCCCAGGGATTGATCCCGAAAAATGCCACGATAGGTGGTGATATAGCCATACATGGAACCTGGCCGAACGATAATATCGTGGTGGATAATTACACCAACTGGACACAGGGATGCGTGGCGATGCGCAACGAAGATCTCGACGAGGTCTGCGAATTCATTCAACCCGGGACAAGGGTTACCATCAGAAAATAGTGGTTATACTTTTCCCGATTTAATTTCTTCCACCACGGCCGGATCGAGTAGTGTGGTGGTATCTCCCAGGTTCTGCATTTCGCCTTCTGCAATCTTTCTCAGGATGCGCCGCATGATCTTTCCGCTGCGTGTTTTCGGAAGGCCTCTTACAAACTGGATCTTATCCGGTTTGGCTATCGGGCCGATAATCCGGCTCACGGTAGAATTAATATCCTTTCTTGTCAGCTCTTCATCTTCCGGCATATTCGTGCAGATCACAAATGCATAGATACCCTGGCCTTTGATGTCGTGCGGAAACCCAACCACCGCGCTTTCCACTACTTCCGAATGCATATTAATTGCATTTTCAACTTCGGCGGTGCCGATACGGTGGCCGCTCACGTTCAATACATCGTCTACTCTTCCCGTGATCCGGTAAAAGCCGTTTTCATCGCGCAGGCACCCATCACCTGTAAAATACAGATCGTCATAGGTGGCAAAATAGTTCTGGCGGCAGCGCTCATGATCGCCGTAGGTAGTACGCAACATTCCCGGCCATGGAAACCGGATGCAGAGATTTCCGCTTACATTATTTCCTTCGATCACACTTCCTTTTTCATCAACAAGCACGGGCTGAATGCCAGGCAGCGGCAAGGTGGCAAAAGATGGTTTCGACGGAGTAACCCCGGCCAGGTTCGAAATCATGGTGCCTGCCGTTTCCGTTTGCCACCATGTATCTACGATTGGCACTTTTTTCTTACCAATATTCTCGTCATACCAATGCCATGCTTCTTCATTTATCGGTTCGCCCACGGATCCCAGAACCCGTATGGAAGAAAGATCGTGAGTTGAAATTTTCGCAGTGCCGTAACTCATCAGTGAACGTATGGCCGTGGGCGCAGTGTATAAAATAGTTATCCGGTGTTTATCTATAATATCCCAGAACCGTCCCTCATCGGGATATGTAGGAATGCCTTCATACATAACCGATGTGGCGCCTGCGCTCAGTGGCCCGTAAACAATATAACTGTGGCCGGTGATCCAGCCGATATCTGCGGTACAGAAATGAATATCGTCGGGCTGATATTGAAATACATTGATGAAAGTATAATTTACATACACCATATATCCCGCACAGGTGTGCACCACACCTTTGGGCTTGCCGGTAGAGCCGGAAGTGTACAGGATAAACAGCATGTCTTCTGCATCCATTTCTTCAGCGGGAAAAAACGGGTTGCCCTTTTCTTCCACCTTTTTTATTTCATCTTCCCAAAAAACGTCGCGGCCCTTGATCATGCTCACGGGTGTTTTGGTTCTTGTAAGTACGATTACCCTCTTTACGAAAGGGCATTTTTCCAATGCATCGTCGATGATTGTTTTCAGCTCAATCTGTTTATTGCCGCGGAAGGCGCCATCGCAGGTAACTACAAATTCGCCCTGAGCATCCTGCAGGCGGTCGGCGATGCTCTGCGCACTGAAGCCACCAAAAACAACCGAATGTATGGCGCCGATGCGGGCGCAGGCGAGTACCGCTATTGCAAGTTCGGGCACCATGCCCATGTAGATGCAGACGCGGTCGCCTTTCTTTACACCGTTATTTTTCAGCACATGCGCAAACTGCATTACTTTATCGAGCAATTCTGAATAGGTGATGGTACGTGCCGGTTCGTCGGGAGAGTTGGGCTCCCAGATAATCGCCGGCTTGTCGCCGATACTGGCAATATGCCGGTCAAGACAGTTCTCGGTAATATTCAGCTTGCCACCCTGGAACCATTTTATTTTTGGCTCCCGGAAGTTCCATTCCAATGTTTTTTCCCAGGGCTTCTTCCAGAGAAAGGTAGAGGCGATGCCGGCCCAGAACGATTCCGGGTACTCTACGCTTTTTTTATACACTTCGTGATACTGTTCGAGGCTGGTGATTTGGTATTGAATAGACATGCAATATTTTTTTGAAAAGTTAAATTTACTGCACTCTGATGATGAAATTGTTAAAAAATATCAAATGCTTTCATTCTCCATGATCTGAAACTATATTTGTGCGGCGATGAATACGGCAAAAAACAAATACAAACATCCGGGAACAGGCAGGATACTGTCGGTGATCCTGATGTTCCTGTGCCTCGTATTCATGACCTCTCTCAACTATTTTTTATACCCCTCGCCGGAGCAGGCAGTTTCGGGAATTTCGATAAACAAAAGTTCGAATAACATTCCTCCTTCCGGCCCCACGGAAGAAAAATCATCTTCTTCCGGCGTATCCATCATCGAGGAATTCCTGCACGATCCTCATCCCGTGATCAATTTTAGCATTCAGCGCAGCCCGCAGATGCACTGTATGGCCGGCGCAGATAAGGTGCTGGTTTATCACGGAGAATTGCTATCCCCGCCACCTGAAGTTTAGTTACAATTTTTATTGGAGCGCACTTTGCAGCCAGCCCCTCCCTCGGCAAGAGGGTATAATACGGGCGGGTTACTGAGTTTCGCGTCATGGAATACTGAACGATGCCTATACAATGGGTACAGGATCGCTATACAATGCCTATAGGATACGTATACAACAGGTACAGAATGACTATAGAATGGGTACAGGATCACTATACAATGCCTGTATAAACATTGAACAGGCATCATCCCTTTTCATGGCAACATCGGAGATTTCTATACAGATATCGAACGGGTAACGAATGGTTACCAGCAGGACGCAGCAAAACAAACGGTATCAATCAATCTAATCACATGCGTCAAACTAAAAAATATTCAGGTGAAAAAAACATTCAACAATATTAAATCCCTTGTCAATGATATCCCCGCAGCGACCGTGGTCTTTCTTGTAGCGCTGCCTTTGTGCCTTGGCATTGCGCTGGGTTCAAATGCGCCTTTATTTTCGGGAATTATTGCCGGCATTACCGGCGGTATCGTCGTTGGACTGCTTAGCGGTTCACAGCTCAGTGTAAGCGGGCCGGCTGCCGGTCTAACGGCTATCGTAGTAGTAGCCCTTGGTAAACTGCCCGGCTTCGAAGCTTTTCTTCTCGCGGTGGTTATCGGTGGAATCTTCCAGCTGCTGCTTGGTTTTCTGAAAGCCGGAGTACTGGGTGATTATATTCCTTTAAGCGTTATCAAGGGAATGCTCGCAGCCATCGGCTTAATACTGATATTAAAACAATTACCCCATCTTGCCGGTTACAATAAAGATTTTCCGGGCGATGAAACTTTTTCACAGGCAGATGGCGAGAATACATTTTCTGCCGTTAGCGCATTGACGGGCCGTGTCCTTCCCGTGGCGCTGATAATAGGCATTCTTTCTATCCTGATCCAGGTGTTATGGGATAAGGTGCTCATTGGGAAGCACCGGTTTTTCGCGCTGGTTCCTCCCCCGCTCGTGGTGGTATTTGCAGCGGTGGGCATTAATGCACTGTTGCAACAGTTGAGTCCCTCCCTTGCACTCGGGGCCGCACACCTTGTAAACATACCGGTAGCCGGCAACTGGCAGGAGTTCGCCACATTCTTTACACTTCCCGACTTCTCTTCCTTCACATTGCCCGTAGTATGGACCACCGCACTTACGCTGGCCATTGTGGCCAGCCTGGAAACGGTGCTGAATATCCAGGCCGCCGACGAACTCGATCCTTACAAAAGAGTGACGCCTGCGAATCGCGAATTAAGGGCCCAGGGCGTTGGAAATATCGTGTCGGGAATGTTTGGTGGTCTGCCCGTCACCTCGGTGATCGTGCGTACGTCTGCAAACGTAAATGCAGGCGCAAAAACAAAAATGTCCGCGATATTGCATGGCTGTATGTTGCTATTGTCCGTTCTGTTCATTCCGAAGGTTCTCAATTTAATTCCGCTGTCAGCACTCGCGGGAATCCTGATCTATACCGGCTTTAAACTTGCCAAACCGTCGATATTTAAGGAACTTTACAAAAAAGGACCAGATCAGTTCCTGCCCTTTCTTATCACGATACTGGCGATATTATTTACCGACCTCCTTATCGGGATCTTAATAGGATGCGCGGCGGGATTATTTTTTGTGATGCACAGCAATTTCAAATCTGCCGTGATGGTGATGAACGACGGCAATAAATACCTGTTCAGGTTAAGAAAAGATGTTTCTTTTCTGAATAAGCCTGTTGTAAAAAGAAAACTTGAACTGGTACCGGAAGATTCGGCCATATTAATTGATGCGACGAGAGCGGACCATATCGACAGGGACGTGGTGGAGGTAATCGGAGATTATATGAAGCACGCCCCCCTGAAAAATATAAGGGTGCAGCTAAAAGGAATACAACTTAACAAAGGAAGAGGCGGTTACAGTAAAACCAAAGAATCAATCATAAAAGAAATGAGTCATGAAATCGTATGAGAAATTATTGTTAGAGAATAAGGCATGGGCGGCAGAACAGGTGGCCGATGATCCCGGGTATTTCAAACGGCTGGCCCGGTTGCAGGCGCCTGAATTTTTATGGATCGGCTGCAGCGACAGCCGGGTTCCCGCCAACCAGATCACGGGCACGCTGCCCGGAGAGGTTTTCGTGCATCGCAATATCGCAAACCTGGTTGTGGAAGATGATCTCAATTTGCTCAGCGTGCTGCATTTTGCGGTGAACTATATAAAGGTAAAGCATGTGATCATCTGCGGGCATTACGGATGCGGCGGCGTGAAAGCCGCCTATGATGATGAGAGCTATGGCATCCTGGATAAATGGCTGATCAATATCAAGCATGTTCGCGACGAAAACAAAGCCGAGCTGGAAAAAATTGCTGATCTCGATGGCCGTTGCGACCGACTGGCCGAATTGACCGTGGCACAGCAGGTCCGCAACATCCTTACAACCACCATTATCCAGGACGCCTGGAAACATGAGCGGCGCCCAACTATTCACGGCTGGATCTACGGGTTGAAAGACGGACTGATCAAACCACTGGTAAAAGTTGAGCCTGTAACAATTTTACAGTAGGTTTGCCGTCATGTCCATAGTTGTTCAACATCTCACCCGGATCTACGGCGAGCAAAAAGCTGTGAATGATATTTCATTCTCCGTGGCAAATGGTGAGATCGTTGGATTTCTCGGGCCCAACGGGGCGGGTAAATCCACCACGATGAAGATCATCACGGGTTATATGAAACCCGATGCCGGCAATACCCTTGTCAGCGGCATCAACGTGCAGGAGGATGCGCTCGCCGCAAAAAAAAAGATCGGCTATCTGCCCGAAGCAAACCCGCTTTATTATGATATGTACGTTCGTGAGTATCTCGATTTCATCGCGGACGCGCATCATATTTCAAACCGGAAAAAAAAGATTGCCGACATTATTGAAACGGTGGGCCTCACTCCCGAAAGCCGCAAAAAAACGGGGCAGCTTTCAAAAGGATACAAACAACGTGTTGGCCTGGCGGCCGCCCTGCTGCACGATCCGGAAGTGCTGATCCTCGATGAGCCCACTACCGGCCTCGACCCTAACCAGATCATCGAGATCCGCGAACTGATCCGCAACCTCGGCAAAAACAAAACCGTGCTTTTCTCTTCACACATCCTCCAGGAAGTGGAGGCCCTCTGCGACCGCGTTATCATCATCAGCAAAGGAAAACTTGTGGCCAATGATAAACTAAGCGATTTAAAAAATGACGGCGGCCACAGCCTGGAAGAAATATTCAGAAATCTGACAACAAACAATTAATAAATTATGAGTTACATCGCAGAGATTTTCGCCCGGCAGATATTGGATAGCCGTGGCAATCCTACAGTTGAAGTAGAAGTTATCACCGACGAAGAGATGCTTGGGCGCGCCGCCGTCCCAAGCGGGGCAAGCACCGGCATACATGAGGCCGTCGAATTGCGCGACAACGATAAAAAAACATATCTCGGCAAAGGCGTCCTTAAAGCCGTCGAGAACGTAAATAATATTATTGCCGAAAAACTGGTGGGGTGGGAAGTTGCGGACCAGGCTGGCCTGGACCAGGCAATGATCGAGCTCGATGGCACGCCTAATAAATCGAAGCTCGGCGCCAACGCGATCCTGGCAGTGAGCATGGCCGCCGCAAAGGCAGCGGCACAGGAAGCCGGGTTGCCGCTGTTCCGTTATATCGGCGGAACAAATGCACGCGTGCTGCCCATACCGATGATGAACATCTTAAACGGCGGGGCACATGCAGACAACAAGATCGACTTCCAGGAATTTATGATCATGCCAGTGGGCGCCTCTTCATTCAGCGAAGGGCTGCGCTGGGGCGTTGAAATCTTCCATGCCCTGAAGACCGTGCTGAAGAAAAAAGGGTTCAGCACCAACGTAGGTGATGAGGGCGGATTCGCACCCAATATTCAAAGCAACGAAGAAGCTATCGAAACCGTGCTGGCAGCAATCGATGCGGCAGGCTACAAAGCCGGATCACAGATCGGTATCGCTATGGACGCCGCCAACAGTGAGCTGTATAAAGAAGGAAAATATGTGTTCCACAAAAGCGATGGCAAAAGCATGAGCAGCGAAGAGCTTGTAAAATACTGGGAAAAGTGGGTGAGCCAATACCCGATCATCTCCATTGAAGACGGTATGGCGGAAGATGATTGGAACGGCTGGAAAATGCTCACCGACGCCATCGGCCACAAAGTACAGCTCGTAGGCGACGATCTCTTCGTTACCAATGTGGAGCGCCTCCAGCAGGGTATCGACAAAAAGATCGCCAACGGCCTGCTCGTGAAGGTGAACCAGATCGGCACCCTTACCGAAACGATCAACGCAGTTACCCTGGCGCAACAGAATGGTTATAATACTATTATGAGCCACAGGAGCGGTGAAACCGAAGACACTACCATTGCCGACCTGGCCGTGGCCCTGAACTGCGGACAGATCAAGACCGGCTCGGCTTCCCGTACCGACAGGATCGCCAAATACAACCAGCTGATCAGAATTGAAGAAATGCTGGGGACAAATGGCATTTATTTGAAGGATAAAATTAAATTTGGAAGATAATTCCGGCAATGATCCCAAAAGTGCTTAGAAATAAATACGTCCTGGCCGCGGGTGCGCTCGCGGTCTGGATGTTCTTTTTCGACGACCGGGACCTGATTACCACGCATTTCAGGCAGCGTCATGAGCTGGAGAAACTGGAGGAAAGCAGGGACTGGTATCAGCAGGAAATTACCAGGACCCGCAAGGAATTGGAGCAATTGCGCTCTAATCCTGAGGTATTGGAAAAATATGCCCGCGAGAAATACCGGATGAAGAAGGATAATGAAGACCTCTTCGTCATTTCTTCAGGTCCAATACAATAAGAAGAACCCCGCCGGCGTTTATAACCCTGGACGGACTATCCGGAACTGACTACTCCGGGAACTTAATGGACATAAAAGGATTTGCTCATGACTTTACTCTTTACTCAGGAGGATCTTGTACAGTATTTGTATAACGAAACTTCAAACGAACAATCTGTTGCTATCGAAGAAGCCCTTCAAACCGACTGGCAGCTTCGTGAAAAGTTCGAAGAACTGCGACACTCGATGCAGCTGCTCGACAGGCAACCTGAATCTCCCAGAACACAATCGGTGACGAACATCCTGAACTACGCCCGTGAAACAATGGGTGAAACAGTTCACGACCACTAGTTCGCTTTCATTGTTTTAAAACGTACATTCGGCTTTTAAGCCGTAATGACACGTAAGGAACGCTTCAGCTTTGTTATTGATTATTTTCAAAAACACAACCCGTCGGCTGAAACGGAATTAATCTATGATGATCCGTTTCAGTTGCTCGTGGCGGTGATATTATCTGCACAATGCACCGACAAGCGCGTGAATATGACCACGCCCGCGATATTCGCAGAATATCCCGATGCAAAAGCAATGTCGCATGCCGGCTATGACGATTTATTTGAATTGATCAAAAGCATTTCCTATCCCGGCAATAAAACGAAGCACCTGATGGGCATGAGTAAAATGCTCGTTGAAAAATATAAGGGCAGGGTGCCACTTACCGTAGAAGAATTAATGGAACTGCCGGGCGTGGGAAGAAAAACGGCCAACGTTGTTACATCGGTCATCGACCAGCAGCCGAATATGGCAGTGGACACACATGTGTTCAGGGTTTCTGCACGCATAGGCCTCACCGTTAATGCAAAAACACCTTTGGCCACCGAAAAGCAGCTGATACAGTATATTCCCAAAGAATTAATTCATAAGGCACATCACTGGCTGATCCTGCATGGAAGATATGTGTGTGTGGCACGCAATCCAAAATGTGATATCTGCGGGTTGAAGCCTGTTTGCAAATATTACCACAAAAACGTGAAGCCCGGCAAATTGAATAAAGCGATCGGGTAATTAATTATTCCATAGCGGTTCGGATAGCCAGCCCCGGGGAAAACCCATTTCTTTCATATCTATCATTTTACTACATTAGTTACAGCATTATGATAATTGAATTTAAACATATTGGAAAACAATTAGGAACGAGGGCTGATGAAATAAAAAAGAATACTACTTTTCAGAATGCGGACCCCTTTATCAAAACTGTTATTGCAAATTCTTTCAGAGAGAGGTTTGCTCAACTGGCCCGGGCCTAATTTCCCTTACAACATCTGAGTTGTATAATTTAAAGCATCATTAATTCTCCAGCATCTCCTTTATCTTTTCGAGCATCTCGGTTTTCGTAATGGGAACGCCCATAATTTTATTATATCCTTTCGCATCAATAAGATACTGATCGCGGATGATCTTTATCAGCTGCCCGTTATTGATTTCCGGAATTAATACCTGCTCGAAATTCCGGAGAATATCGCCCAGGTTTTTCGGAAACGGACGGATGTACCGCAAATGTGCATGGCTAACGGAAACACCCTGCTGCTGTAACTCGCCCACTGCACTCTTAATTGCACCGTATGTACTTCCCCAACCCAGTACAAGCAACTTTCCTTTCGCTGCACCACTGTCTAATTTCTGCAAAGGAATATATTCAGCGATCTTATCTACTTTTTCCTGCCTGATCTTTACCATCAGCTGGTGATTTTCCGGATCGTAACTGATGTTCCCGGTAATGTTTTGCTTTTCCAATCCGCCTATGCGATGTTCCAACCCCGCCGTGCCCGGAACAGCCCAGGGACGCACCAGCTTTTCATCCCGCAGATAAGGCTGAAACTTATCTTCGTGATCACCTAACTCCGTTTTGAACTGCGGCCTGATCGGATGCAGATCCGCCGACTTCGGAAACTTCCAGGGCTCTGCACCATTGGCAATATACCCGTCGCTTAAGAATATTACCGGCGTCATGTGCTCCATCGAAATACGCGCCGCTTCATACACCGCATGAAAGCAATCGCTCGGAGTAGAAGCAGAAATAACCGGCATCGGGCATTCACCATTTCTTCCGTAATACGATTGCAGCAGGTCGCTCTGTTCGGTTTTGGTAGGAAGACCGGTAGATGGGCCCCCACGCTGGATATTACAGATCACCAGGGGAATTTCGAGCATCACCGCAAGCCCCATCGCTTCCGTTTTTAATGCCATGCCCGGCCCTGACGTGGTGGTAACACCCAGTGAGCCGCCATAACTGGCACCAATAGCCGAAGTGATGGCAGCAATTTCATCTTCTGCCTGAAAAGTTTTTATACCAAAGGATTTATGACGGCTGAGCTCGTGCAGCACATCAGAAGCAGGTGTAATGGGATAGGATCCCAGAAATAATTGCAGCCCGCTTTTTTCCGCCGCAGCAATTAATCCGTAAGCCAGCGCCTGGTTGCCCATAACAGAACGGTAAACGCCGGGCTCCATCTTCGCCTTCTCTACCTTGAAGCGGGTAGTGAACGTTTCTGTAGTATCGCCATAATTAAACCCGGCCTGCAGCACTTTAATATTACTATCCATGATATCGGGCCGCTTACCGAATTTATCGCGCAAAAATTCAGTGGTATTGCCCATATCACGGTTATACATCCAGTATAGAAACCCGAGCACAAACATGTTCTTCGCCCGGTCTTTCTCCTTGACGCCCATCGTCACCTCTTTAAGCGCCTCGCGCGTCATTTTAGTAACATCCATTTTTATCACCTCGTAATTACCGAGGCTGTCGTCCTCAAGCGGATTCACGCCTTCAGGATAGTTCGCAAGGCGAAGATTCTTCGCATCAAAACCATCGGTATTGGCGATAATCCGGCCTCCTTTTTTAAGGCTTTTTAAGTTCGCTTTCAATGCTGCTGCATTCATGGCCACAAGCACATCACATTCGTCACCGGGTGTAAAAACACGGTCGCTGGAAAAACGAAGCTGGTAGCCGCTCACCCCGGGCAAGGTACCCTGCGGCGCGCGGATCTCGGCAGGAAAATCAGGAAATGTGGCCAGGTCGATGCCCAGCAGGGCTGTATTATTCGTGAACTGGCTGCCTGTTAATTGCATTCCATCGCCGGAGTCGCCGGCGAACTTGATCACCACATCCTGCAGCACTTCTTCTTTGCGGGTCATTACAAAAAATTAAGAGTGCAAAATTACGGGATGTTTGGGGGTTTGAATTTCGTTTTTGGAAAATGCCTTAACCTGATCGGGTGCATGTTTCGCACCCACCTGGCTTACATCGTCACACCCATCGCGTTATAAATGATCTCATGAACCTTTGGCCGGACGTTCAAACGGCCAAAACGGTTAGGATCACCGTTGGAATACACGCGGTTAGAAAGAAAAACGAAGATCAGATTGTATTGAGGATCCACCCAGAAACAGGTGCCGGTAAAGCCTGTGTGTCCGTAGGTAAGTGGCGAGGCCGACATTGTGGGATAAGGCTCCCGGACAGCCTGCGACGGTGTCGAGCAGCAGTCGGATTCCATATTGCCGTCCTTCCTATCCGGTTTGTCGAAGCCCAGGCCACGGCGGCTCGCGCCATGATAAGAAGTGAACAGGTCGACTGTTGTTTTCTTAAAAAATTCGATACCGTTAATTTTTCCTCCATTCAGCAGCATCTGGCAAAGCACCGCCACATCGTAGGCAGAGCTGAACAGGCCCGCATGCCCTGCCACACCGCCAAACATGGCCGCGCCCGGATCATGCACATCTCCCCTTAACAGCTGGTGACGAAACCCCGTTTCTGTTTCGGTGGGAGCAATATTTTTTAAAGCAAAATAATTTCTCGGGGTAAATCTTGTCGAGCTTAGCCTCAGGGGGTCATAAAACGTTTTCTTCACATATTCATCCAGCGGCATGCCGGTAATGGCTTCCACCACCTTTCCCATAAAAATAAAATCCAGGTCGCTATAGAGGTACACGCCCTGTGGCCCCACGCTGCTTGCCAATATCCGTGCATACATCGTGTCTGTCCAATCGTTGCGCATGTACATGTTCTGTGCAATGCGCACCGTATGCAACGAATCGGCAACTGCGGAATAAATAGTGGACGAAGCCCTGTCGGCATGTAACGGGTCGACTGTTTCCTTATAAAAAGGTATCCATCCTTTTAATCCCGCCTGGTGCAATAATACGTTCCAGATCGTAAGGCTCTCTTTATTTGAGCCGCGGGTCCATGGGAGATAATCACCTAATGTTTTGCTGAGCACCAGTTTCCCTTCGTCGTATAATTTCATTACGGAAATAGTGGTGGCCATTATTTTGGTAACTGACGCCAGGTCATAGATCGTTTCCGGGTAAACGGGCTCTGAATTATCATAGCCCATATGACCGAATGCTCTTTCATAGGCAATTTTACCGTCCCTCGCCACCAGCACCACCGCACCGGGCATCGCTTTTCGTTTAATTGCATCGTTTATAACAGAATCTATCGCCGTTAACCTGCCGGCATTAAATCCCAGGTCGGAGGGCCGCAATATGGGTAATAAACGGGTGGAGACAATTCCCGATCCATATTTAAAGGATTCGCAAACAGTGACAGGCAATTTTCCTTTTGCAATAAAGCTTCCCGCCAGCAGGTCTGCTGCGGTATGCTGTGTCACTTCATCGTCTTCATAACAGGCAAGAAGAATTTTACTGTTGCAAAAATTCTTTATCGCGTAAGGATTTCCAAAGAACATCGTTATCGTACGCAATTTCAGTTGCATCTGCCGGATAAACTCCATGGACGCTTTGCTGATACCAAAATTATTCGCAGGGAACCGGTTGTATTGATGCACGCCGATAATTACCACATCATACCTTTTATACAATACATCTATCATAGGTGCAATAAGCGAATCACTCGCCTTATTATCGAAATAATATACATGTGCATCGTAATTTTCCCTTACCTGCCGTGCAAATTCATTGTCTTTATTTATACCAATACCCACATACGCCACGCGCCTTCCCGTGGCCAGCGGAAATATTGCCTGGTCGTCGTTGCGCAGAACGGTCAGCGCATGTTCCGCGATTAATTTGCGCATATCGTCGGTCTTCTCATTAAGATCTTCGGTGAGATGATCAAGCTCCACCGGCTTCCAGGCATTTAATCCATACATGTATTTCGCCATCAGCACACGTTTCACATGCGCATTGATATCTTCCCAGGTAAATCTTTTATTACGGA
>JBGAJL010000171.1:0-5108 GCA_044224935.1 Flavitalea sp. | reverse complement strand
GTTATAGGCATTATATTATTTTCCGGTTCCCTGTACCTGCTGGCTTTTTTAAAATCCTCAGGTAATCCGGAATTAAAAAATGTAGGAATCGCCACACCGATAGGCGGACTGTTTTTTATTCTTGGATGGTTGTGTATGCTTGCCGGATTGCTTACAAAAAACAATCCCCCGAGATCAATCCGATAAAAGATTTACTTCGAGGCAGACGATGGTGCCGTTTTCATGGCCGATAATAAAATCTCCGCCGATACTTTGCATTCTCTTTTTAATATTGTTGAGGCCGTTCCCGAACCGGCGAAGGTTTTTCAGGTCAATGCCCACGCCATTGTCTTTAATGGTTACCAATAATTTATTCTCATCGATGCGCATATTTATTTTTACTTCTGAGGCGTGCGCGTGTTTCAGGATATTATTTAGTGTTTCTTTAAAGCTTAGAAATATATTTCTCCTTTTTTCGCCGGTTATTTCTTTTTCTGTAATGTCCTTCACCTCTATCCTGCATGCAACGGGCGTATTGTCAAAATATTCCGTGGCATAAGCGCGCAGGTAGGCGACCAGGCTCTCTACCGTATCATTGGAGCTTTTCATGGTCCATATAATCGAATTCATTTTTCCCAGCAGTTCGTTGGCGGAACTGGATATTTTATCAATTTCCGGAAACTGTTCGGTGTTCATCTTGCTTTTGACGATCTCGCTCATCAAACGTATGGCCGTTACGCCGGAGCCGAGGTCGTCGTGCATATCGGCGGAGATACGATCCCGCTCTTCCTGCCTCACAGCCATCATTGCCATCTGTTTTTCGAATTCCTTTCTTTCTGCTTCGAGCTTATATCGTTCGCGCTCCTTAACCTGTGCGATAATATCAACTTTGTTTTTATAGGCCAGGCCGAAAAGAAACATGGCCAATTCGCTTACCAGTCCTATTTCATAATAAAACATCGACCGGTTCAATAAAGAAGGGGTATCGGATTGTATAAACCGCCACTTGAAAAGCAACATGCCCAGCGAGATCATCGAAAAAACGATCAGGGCAATATTGCCGGCCGCGAGATAGTTAAGAAGAGGGTCTTTTTTTCTGAAGCTGTAAACGATGACGATGATGCTGATAACAAAGATCAGCAGCTTTATTACATAATTTTCGAGTATGTTAAGTATAATGTATTTCTCCGTGAAGAAATAAATGCAGGAGTAAACCATTACGAAAATAAACAGGGTGATTGCCGCCACGCGGAGCATCCCTTCCAGGAAGGGCTCGCGTGTGCCTGTATTCAAAAATTTGCGGATGAAGCCCAGGTAGAAGAATACACCCGTGCATATAATGATCAGATCGAGGTATTCTTCGAAAAATAGATTGAACGGCGCAGGGTTAACGTCGAGAAAAGATTTCAGGAACAGCATGATTCCCGTACAAAAAGCATACGCCGAGTAATAAATAAATTCCCGGTGACGGTTCTGTGCAAAAGCGGCGAGGGAATAAAAGATCATCAGTAACAGAATGCCTGAAGCGATGTAGGTTACCATGTTGAGATAGCCCATCCGCGTTTTTAATGCCATTATCCAGCTCCAGAGAAATTCTTTGCTTATTATACGGGGATCATAATCGTTGATATTGGTTCGCAGGAAATTGAATTTTGCAAAATAGGTTTTTGTTTCGCCTGCCTGCAGTGTCAGCAGTTCGCAGGCACTATAGATCTTCGACGATTGCGTGTCCCTGCCGGCCGGTTTGAAGCTGGACCGGATATCTCCCGGGTCGGCGGAAAACAGCTTGAAGTTTTTCAGATAATATCCCGGAAAGAAATACACTTTCCTGGCGGTGTCATCTCCATTATGCAATGTGAATTTTATGTAACAATCCTTTTCAATAAGAGTTGCGGGAACATTTCCGCGGCGCATGTGCCTGCCGAAATGTAGTTGCGGAATATTTTTGTCGGGCAATGAATCGCGTGGCGCCGATATAAAATAAAACAGGGAAGAATCGCGGTTTGTGTACCTCAGTGCCGAAAGCTCGATGGCGTTCGTGTCCTTTACCTGTGCATTCAGGTTCGTTATTAGGAGATAACATATAAGGGAAAGCGGTACCCGCATGACGGCATTTCAGCTGTGTAAAGTAAGTAAAAACCGGCGTAAGTGTTTTCACTCGCCGGTGAGAGATTCAAATCAAAAAGATTACTTTGTCTGCTTATCTTTGCCGCCATGGCCAATCGTTTGAAAACAGCCAAAAAGCCGTCGCCTGATCCGGACGTGCTGAAACCCGAGAAGCTGGAGCAGGTTAGCGTAAAAGAACTGGTGCAGGACGAAAGAACGCACAAGATCGCCGGAACCGTTCTGCTGCTCTGCTGCCTGTTTTTGTTTGCCTGTTTTTCTTCCTATTTATTTACCTGGTCTGAAGACCAGAGTGCTGTGCGCAGCGCGTCCGTGTTTTTCCCTGATAAGGACATAAAAATCCATAATGTGCTTGGCACTTTCGGCGCCTGGGTATCACACCAGTTTTTCTTCAACGGCTTCGGACTTTCGTCTTATCTTTTTTGCATCCTGTTTTTTGTGGCGGGAATGAATTTCATTGCCGGCCGCCCGGTGTTTCCTTTCTGGCGCCATCTCCGGTATGTGATTGCCGGCGTTATCTATTTCAGTGTTTTACTGGCCTTCCTGTTTAAGGGCAATGCTTTTCCCTGGGGCGGGGCCGTAGGAAATATGAGCGCTGCGTGGCTCACCAATGTAACGGGCTGGTTCGGCGCTGCTGCGATACTTTTTGTTGCGGGACTCGCTTATTTTATCTGGCGGTTTAACCCGGTGTTCCGAATGCCGAAGGTCAAAAAGGCTGTTGCTGAAAGATCGGAAGAAGAGCCCCGGGAAACCGATGCAGCGCTGTTTATTGATGAACCTGAAATAAAGGAAACCAAAAAAAACAGGCTTAAAAAAAATAGTGAGACGCCCATTGTTCCTCTCGAAGAAACAGAAAGGTCCGAGCCGGAATTGCAGATAACGGAATTGCCATTGATCGACGAACCTATTGCCGAACCGGTGCCTGTTGTGGTAAAGCCATCTTCCAAAAAAGCTGCGGATATTCCGGTTCCGGAACTGGTGATTAATGAGGTGAAACCGGAAATCGAAGAGGAGACGGGTGAAGAAGAAAAAAAGATTGAGGTGGAACCTTACGAGCCTACGCTTGATCTGCGGGATTATAAATACCCCACACTTGAATTGCTGGAGATTCATGGCAGCGAAAAAATTATCCAGGATGCGAATGAACTGGAAACAAACAAGAACCAGATCATCAATACGCTCAAGAATTATGATATCAGCATAACAAAGATCAGCGCCACGGTAGGGCCAACAGTAACCCTCTATGAAATTGTTCCTGCACCCGGTGTGCGCATTTCAAGAATTAAGAATCTAGAAGATGATATTGCGCTTAGCCTGGCCGCACTCGGCATACGCATCATTGCACCGATACCCGGCAAGGGAACAATAGGTATCGAAGTGCCGAACCTGAAGAAGACGGTGGTGAGCATGCGCACATTGCTGGCTTCAGAGAAATTTCAATTTAATAGTTATAGTCTTCCAATAGGCATTGGCAAAAGAATCGATAATGAAAACTTTATTGTCGATCTCACTACTATGCCGCACCTGTTAATGGCAGGCGCCACCGGGCAGGGAAAATCCGTGGGACTAAATGCAATACTTGTTTCGCTTCTATATAAAAAACATCCTTCACAATTAAAACTTGTTTTGGTTGATCCCAAGAAAGTGGAGTTAAGCCTGTATAAAACAATAGAGAAACATTTTCTGGCCAAACTCCCCGGCGAAGAAGAGGCCATCATTACCGATACGAAGAAAGTAATCAATACGCTCAATGCACTTTGTATCGAGATGGATAATCGTTACGATCTGCTGAAGGAAGCCGGCGCCAGGAATATCAAGGAATACAACGAAAAATTTATTAAGCGCAGGCTGAATCCGCAGAAGGGACATCAATTTCTGCCGTTTATCGTGCTGGTCATCGACGAGTTCGCAGACCTTATTATGACTGCCGGCAAAGAAGTGGAAATGCCCATAGCGCGGCTTGCCCAGTTAGCCCGGGCAGTGGGAATTCATCTTATCATCGCTACACAACGGCCCTCGGTAAATATCATCACCGGTACCATCAAGGCCAACTTCCCCGCACGTATCGCTTTCAAAGTTTCTTCCAAGATCGACTCGAGAACGATCCTCGACATCGGCGGTGCGGAACAATTGATCGGAAAAGGCGATATGCTGGTTTCCTATAATGGCGAACTCACCCGCCTGCAGTGCGCTTTTGTGGACACACCGGAAGTGGACAGCATCTGTGAATTCATCGGCGAACAGCGGGGCTATCCACAGGCATTCCTTTTGCCGGAGTATATCGACGAAAAAGACCTGGAAGGAAAAGATTTCAGCCTGCTGGACCGGGATCCGTTATTTGAAGAAGCGGCAAGGCTCATCGTTCAAAACCAGGTGGGCTCTACCTCGCTTATCCAACGGAGAATGAAGCTGGGCTACAACCGTGCAGGAAGACTGATGGACCAGCTCGAAGCAGCGGGGGTAGTGGGACAAAACCAAGGAAGCAAGGCCCGCGACGTGCTGATTAAAACAGAGGCCGAACTGG
This sequence comes from Flavitalea sp., assembly GCA_044224935.1. GTDB lineage: Bacteria > Bacteroidota > Bacteroidia > Chitinophagales > Chitinophagaceae > Flavitalea. The sequence continues at coordinate 481 of JBGAJL010000171.1, read as the reverse complement.
ATCAGCACCTGGTGGCCCTGGGTTAAATTCTCAGCGCGTGCAAACCTTCTTCGTTAAAAAACGTCTATTGATAACCGCGTACAAATATATTTGCGGACCTTAAATAAGCATGATGAAAGAAATTTATCTGGTAGTAGCATTGGTAGCATTCTCATTTACAGGTTTTAGCCAGGGCAACGATCCCGCAGCAAAACAAATCCTCGACGCCGTAAGTAAGAAGTTTAAAACATTTAAAGCCGTTCACGCCACGTTTACCCATCAGATTGAAGATGCGAACGGAAAATCACTGGGCGTAAAGAAAGGCTCAGTGGATATGAAGGACCAGAAATATCATGTCAGCATTACCGGCCAGGAGATATTCAGTGATGGAAAAAACGTCTGGACTTATGACAAAGGCGCCAACGAAGTAACTATCACCCAGATCGATGCTGCAGGCGGCGGCTTTACGCCACAGAAATTATTCACTACGTTTTATGACAAA
>JBGAJL010000036.1:0-35832 GCA_044224935.1 Flavitalea sp. | reverse complement strand
ACGCGCACTTTGGAATTCCTGTATATTTTTCCGTCGAGCACATAACAGCCGGCAACGCTTGCCTTATCAAACTTGAACACATTTCTCACCTCCACGTTCGCAACGATCTTCTCCTGTATCTTCGGCTCAAGCATACCTTCCATCGCACTCTTTATCTCATCGATTACATTATAGATGATAGAATAGGTCTTGATCTCCACGCCTTCGGTCTCTGCGAGCCTTGATGCCTGGGTAGAGGGGCGCACGTTAAACCCGATAAGAACCGCATCTGAAGCGGTTGCCAGCAACACATCACTTTCCGTGATCGCGCCGACGCCTTTCAGCACTATGCTCACTGCTATCTCTTCTGTAGATAATTTCTGCAATGAGTCGCTCAACGCTTCCACCGAGCCGTCCACGTCACCCTTTATAATAAGATTAAGCTGCTTGAAATTACCCAATGCCAGTCTTCTTCCAATTTCATCGAGCGTGATATGTTTCTTGGTGCGGATGCCCTGCTCGCGCAGGATCTGCGCCCTGCGGTTCGCAACGTCTTTTGCTTCCGCCTCATCTTCATACACCTTAAACTTCTCACCCGCTTGAGGGGCTCCATTAAGACCCAGGATCAAAACAGGGGTGGAAGGGGGCGCCTCATCGGAACGCTTATTCCTTTCATTGAACATGGCTTTCACCTTTCCGAAATGCTGTCCGGACACCACGAGATCACCGATTTTCAGTGTGCCATTCTGCACCAGTACGGTTGCTACGTATCCCCTGCCCTTATCAAGCGAAGCTTCCACGATCGTTCCGGTCGCTTCCCTGTCGGGGTTCGCTTTCAGTTCGAGCAGATCGGCTTCGAGCAATATTTTTTCCAGCAAAAGGTCCACGTTCATTCCCTGCTTGGCCGAAAGCTCCTGGCTCTGGAATTTACCACCCCATGCTTCCACGAGGATGTTCATGCCTGCGAGCTGTTCATATATCTTCTGCGGATTCGCTCCGTCTTTATCAATTTTGTTGATCGCAAAGATCATTGGAACGCCGGCCGCCTGGGCATGGCTGATCGCCTCCCTGGTTTGGGGCATCACCGCATCGTCAGCGGCCACTACGATTACTGCGATATCGGTTACCTTCGCACCGCGGGCGCGCATGGCCGTGAAGGCCTCGTGACCGGGCGTATCGAGGAAAGTAATATGCCTGCCGCTGGGCAGCGTTACTTCATAGGCCCCGATATGTTGTGTGATACCGCCGGCCTCACCAGCCACCACATTGGCGCTGCGGATATAGTCGAGCAATGAGGTTTTACCGTGGTCTACGTGACCCATGATGGTTACAATCGGCGCTCTTGGTTCGAGGTCTTCCACCTCATCTTCTTCCTCCATTTCTTCCATCTCGAGCTGTTTTTCCATGTCGATAAATTCGACATCGAATCCAAATTCGCTTGCTACGAGCTCTATCACTTCTGCGTCGAGGCGCTGGTTGATGGATACCATCAGGCCCAGGCTCATACACTTACCGATAACTTCTGCGTAGCTTACATCCATCAGGTTGGCCAGTTCGCTCACGCTGATAAATTCGGTAAGCTGCAGTTTGTTATCCAGCATCTCTTCCCCGCCGGTGTTTTCAGCGATTTCGTCGCGTTTTGCGCGGCGGTATTTCGCTTTAAGGCTTTTCCCTCTTCCTCCCGAACCCGCAAGCTTGGCCTGCGTTTCGCGTATCTTATCCTGAATTTCCTTTTTATCAATTTCTTTTTGTTCGCGCGGAGCAAATGCAGCACGCTGTCCATGTCTTCCATGGCCGCCCTGCCGGTTGCCACCATGTCCTCCGGCCTGTGCCGGGCGAAACTCCCTTCTGAAGTTTCCGCCGCCTGTGCCCTGACCGGGAGGGGTTATTGTGCGGGGTTGTCCTTCCGGTCTTTTGAAAGGTTCGCTGGTACGCTGCACCGGACTGTCTTTCCGCTGTATGGGAATACGCTTGCGCTGTCTTTTTTCATCATTGCTGCCGGGTTTTGCCTGGCCGCCTGATGCAGGCAATTCGATCCTGCCGAGGATTTTGGGACCCTCTAATTTTTCAGCGCGGATATTTGAAATAACTGGGGCGGCTTCTTCATCGTCAGCGGGTTCCTGTACGGTAGGCGGTTCTGCAGCAGCAATTTCTTCCTCCGGTTCGGCAGCCTGCACGGGGGGCACGGGCTTTTCTGCCCCGGCTTCTGCTTTTTCTACCGGTTCTTCTGTTTTTGCAACTACCGGAGGTTCTTCTTTTTTCTTCGCCGCGCCTTTCCTGGGGCGGGTGGAAGAATCAATCGCAGAGAGATCTATTTTATCAAGCACCACCGGGGCCTCCACCTCGGGCGCCTCTATTTTTATATGCCTGGGTTCCTCCGGCTGTGTTACCTCAGTTGCTGGTTCTTCGGGCTGCTGGACCTCCGGTGCGCTCACTTCCGTTTCAGAAACTACAGGCTCAACTTTCGGCGCTTCTGTTTTTTCTTCTGCCTTAGGCGTTTCCGTCCTGGAAACTTCTGCTTTCGGAGCCTCTTCGGCCGCTTTCCTGGTGCTTTTTCCAAAGGAAATAGCTTCATCTTCCTTTCTCTTCCTTGCCTCAACGGCTCCTTTCGGGAGATCGATCTGGTCGCTTTTTAATTTGGCGACCTTGTCGCCCTGAAATTCCTGTTGCAGCGAACGATACATCTCTTCCGTAAGCTTGGATGTCGGTTTCAGATCATCCTTGCTGAATCCTCTGGCAATCAAAAAATCCACCAACGTATCTTTTCCTACGTTGAATTCTTTGGCTGCCGCCATCAATCTGGGTGTTGTTGTTTCTGCCATTCTTTATTTTAAGACAATTTATTTTTTCGTTCGCTGTCCGGATGATGTAAGTTTTATATTAAATCATTCTTTATCGAACTCTGCTTTTAAGATTTTGCGAACCTCATCGATCGTTTCCTTTTCGAGGTCGGTTCTTCTTTCCAATTCTGCCGGAGTAAGTGCGAGCACGCTTCTGCCGGTGTCGCAGCCGATCCTTTTCAACTCATCGATGATCCATGTTTCGATCTCATCGCTGAATTCATCAAGATCGATATCAAATTCCTGTGGTTCACCTTCTGTATCGCGGAATACATCAATGGTATAGCCGGTCAGTTCCTGGGCCAATTTGATATTCACACCTTTTTTCCCGATTGCGAGAGATACCTGGTCGGGCTTCAGATAGACGTTGGCGTGCTTCTTCTCGTTGTCAAGCTCCATGCTCGTGATCCTGGAAGGAGTGAGCGAGCGCTGGATCAGCAACTGAACATTGTTGGTCCAGTTGATAACGTCGATATTCTCGTTCTTTAATTCACGCACAATACCATGGATGCGGCTTCCTTTCATACCCACGCAGGCGCCCACCGGATCGATCCTGTCGTCGTAAGATTCTACTGCAACTTTAGCTCTTTCGCCCGGTTCGCGCACAATCTTTTTTATCACGATCAGTCCGTCGAAAATTTCTGGCACTTCTATTTCCAGGAGTTTCGCCAGGAAATCGGGCGAGGTACGTGAGAGAATGATGACAGGCGAGTTGTTCTTCAGCTCCACTTTCTTCACTACCGCACGGATGCTTTCTCCTTTTTTGAAATAGTCCTGCGGGATCTGTTCCGATTTCGGGAGGATCAGTTCATTGCCTTCTTCATCCAGCAGGAGAATTTCTTTCTTCCATACCTGGTACACTTCCGCGCTGGTGATCTCTCCGGCCCTTTCACCATATTTTTTTACAAGTACATTCTTTTTAAGATCGCTGATGCGGCTGGCCAGCGTTTGCTTGGCAGCAAGTATCGCCCTGCGACCGAAGTCCATCATATTGATCTCTTCATAGAGCTCTTCACCTACTTCGAAGTCGGGCTCTATCCGGGCAGCCTCGCTGTAGCCCACTTCTGCAAGCGGATCGGCTACGGCGCCATCTTCCACGATCATGCGATGGCGGACGATCTCAAGGTCGCCCTTTTCCGCGTTCACGATCACGTCGAAATTTTCATCACTGCCGTACTTCTTGCGGAGTAAGGTTTTAAAAACGTCTTCAACCACTTTCATCATGGTGGGCCTGTCGATATTCTCGGCTTCTTTGAAGTCCTGGAAAGCGTCGATTAAGTTTATACTTGCCATAACATCAGTTTTGCTGGCTGTTTCCCTGAACAGCGTTTAAAAAACTATTTGAATTTTTGTTGATTTAATCGTTTCAAAAGGAAATTCATGCTGAATAATTTCCTTTTTCCTGTTCTTACCCCTTGTCTCCTCCACTTCAATGGAAGTGTCATTCACGGCTTTCAGCACACCTTCTGTTTTGATGCCATCTTTCAAAAGCACTTCTACCTTACGGCCCATGTTCTTTTTATATTGCCGCAGCAGTTTGAGCGGCTCATCGAGCCCCGGTGATGAAACCTCCAGCGAGAAGTCATCGGCGGGAAAAATGCCCGATTCTTCAATCATTTTATATAACTGCCTGTTATAGACCACACATCTTTCGATAGGAATACCCCTATCGCCGTCGAGGTAGACCTTAACATTATTAGTGGGCCGGATCTTCACTTCTACCAAAAAATACTGAGGGTCGCCGGACAATATGTTTTCGATCATCCGCTCTATTGCCTGCACTTGTGTTTCTATTGTCATGGGAACTACCTTCGTGGCCACTTCGGCAGTTGAGAAATAATGAAGAAGGGAACGATACCGTTCCCTTCCATTTTGTCTTTTGCCTCGGCAAAGTTAAGGGTATTGGAAGATATGTTCCAAATGAATTCTCCTTAACAGTTTGTTATCCGGATTAGCGTTAACTTCGGCTGATGATACTTGAATACCTTATTGGGGCATTTGTGTTTTACTGGCTGTTCAGGTTCGTGTTTAATTTTTTGGTACCTGTATTCAGGGTTACCCGCCAAATGAAGGAACAGGTTCGGGATTTTCAGCATTCAACCGGTCAGCAATACCAGCAATCGTCTTCATCATACAGCGAGAACCGTTCGCATTCGGACAGTTCATCGGGGCCATCTTCAGGCCGGTCCAGGCCAAAAGCCGAGGACTATATTGATTTTGAAGAGATCCGGTAAATTACGGATACCCGGCTTTTATCTTCTGCTCAGGAAAGGAGTTATTGCCTGCTTCCATATCTTGTAACCTTCGGCGTTCATATGCAGGCTGTCTTCAAGGAATATTTCAGGCCGCGGTCTGCCATCTGCGTTTAGCATAGGATGATATACATCTACATAACCGGTTTCGGGATAAGTTGACAAAAATTCCCTGATGGCCGCATTCGCCTCTTCCCCTACAGGCATAAGCGCGGCGCGGCTGGGGCTGGGTTTTATCGAAACAAACACAATTCCTGCATAAGGCAGCTTACTCCTGATAATATTGAACAACTGGGTAAACCGCTGCAGTACCTCGGGCGCTTTTACACCTGCCGCCACATCATTGTCACCACAGTAAATCACTACCTGCTTTGGATGGTAAGGGATGATAATATCATCTGCATATCCGATCACATCGGTCAGCTGGGAGCCCCCAAAGCCACGGTTAATGATGGTGTAGCCGGGAAAATAATCCTGCACGTCTTTCCATTTGGTAAACGATGAGCTGCCCACAAATAAGATTGCATTTTTAGGTGGAAAGGACTGCTTGTCCAGGGCCTTAAATTCATTAATATCTTTTTGAAAAGGCTTTTCTGCCGATTGTGAGCAGCCGGTCAAAAAATAACTACACGTTGCAATAAACAGTATCAGATATGAATAGCGGAACATGATGATGTATTAAACTATTTCAAATATATCTTTTTGAATACTCAATTTCCTTAATCCATTTTGTATTTCCTTATTTCCCGTCAATAATTTCCAGAATAATCCTGTTCATGTTTTTCAGAATCGGATTAACAGGCGAATGAGCACCGCAGCTCCGTATTTTTACTATTTTAAAATCAGCGTATTGGCACTCTTTTCCAAAAGTGATCGAAAATCTAGTTTTACATAACTAATAACCCATTAAATATCCCTTATGCCCGCATCCATCATCTTATCCGCGTCCTGGGAAAAATATGATTTGAAGAAGGCGCTTTTTCAACAGGATAAGAACATTTTCACACCGGAAAATATCTGGGAATTCAACTTCCTGCAGGATATCATAATAAAAATGATGCCCAATCTGGATATCATTACAGTGATGCTTGCCATTCGCAAGATCATGCGTGAAACGATGGCTCCCAGGCCGAGGGCATGTTTTGTGAAAGCGGTTATGGACAGTATCCACGAGCGAGAGAGCCAGTTCAGCAGCCTGGTGGAGAACGCGAATAAGATGGCCAGCTGATTATTACAGTCCGCAGCGCAAACCATGTATAAGGCACCCGATTATTCTTTGTTCCTGGTATCTGTTACAATCGTAACCGGTCCATTGTTAAGAAGGGCCACTTTCATATCTGCTCCAAAAATTCCGGTCTGAATTTTTCTACCCAGTTGCACTTCCAGCGCAGCGATCATTTCTTCATAGAGTGGTATGGCTATTTCCGGTTTGGAAGCGCGGATATAAGAGGGTCGGTTTCCTTTTTTCACGGCTGCATAAAGGGTAAACTGGCTTACCAGTAAAATACCACCGCCAACATCCAGGATACTTTTATTCATCACCCCCTTTTCATCGTCAAAAATCCGCAGGTTAACGATCTTATTGCTTAGCCACTGAATATCTTCCCCGTTATCGGCGTCTTCAATCCCCAGCAGCACCAGCAGTCCTTCTTTTATTTCGCCGGTGATTTTGTTGTTTACCTTCACAGAGGCTTCGGTTACTCTTTGTATGACTGCGCGCATGGCTTACTGTATTATGGCTTACTGTGTCAGCGCCGCCCCACAATAATGAAAACCGGGATTATGCAGGAGCGGAGAAATATTAATTCCAAATCAGTCGCAAAATGCATATAAATATGATAGTATCAGAGCCTATATTATGAAAAATATATGATGCTTTCATCCGGATAAGCCGGGTTGTAATTTAATATTTACATATCCGTGAAAAAGCCGCAAAACAACAATGGAAGACAATTTTGAAATACAAATCCTGATACGGATAAAATCATTCCAAACTCAATCCCCGCGCGGAGTTTGGCCTAAAAACAAAAAAGGAAAAGTTGATTCTAACTTTTCCTTTCAGTGGACCCACCTGGGCTCGAACCAGGGACCCACAGATTATGAGTCTGTTGCTCTAACCAACTGAGCTATAGGTCCTTACGGAAAATATAACAGTATTTACCGGACGGCAAAAGTAAGGGAAAAACCACAACCGGCAAATTTAGGGGATCAAATCATATTTTAACCGGAATCAATGTTTGACGGACTCAATCGAAACGGTGTTTTTCTTACCGGTAAGCGTAATACAGTTATTTTCCGGGCTCACTCGCTTTCCATTCACTTTCACCCTGCTGTTCTCCGGCACCTCGAATTTCAGGGACCAGTCAGGTTTTTCAGAAGTTAAACCGTAAATACTCTCCACAGCCGTTCTCCTGTACTGCATAGAAAAACGATTATCACCGATAACAACGTTGCGGATACTCGCCTCTTTCCAATGCATGGGAAAATTCGGGTGCAGCGTTATTTGCCTGGCATACGCCATCGGGTCTATTCCAAAAAAATACTGTATAAGCGGCACATTGAAACCAGTGATGTTCCATGCCTGCGCAAACATTCCATAATCCGGAGAAACTTCATACATAGTGCCGGGCGTGGCATAATTGAAAGAGTTCAGCAAAACATGCATATATTTCAATGCTGTATCGGTGTATCCATAACGACAGGCCGCAATAACAATTCCAGCCGTGGCCGCAGGCATCACTGCACGGTTGTAATTAAATTCCGCGTCATGCTTGAAATTGCCTTCATCTATTGACAGATCATCGGGCCTTTCAATGCCTGTGATATACATTCCATAATTATTAGTGAACCAATAGATCTTCTTAAACATCGCTGCCGCCGTGGACGAGTCTGCCATCCCTTCTTCAACCGGCATCAGGCCCGATCCATTATAGTATACTACATATCCCTTATTCGTATAACTACCGTCTTTTATTTTCGATCTAAGGCCGGTGAGTTTCTGAAGCGCCCATTCGTTCCTGCCCGGATGAACGCGTTTGGTGAGAGCCGTATCTATGATTTCAACTGCCTTTTCCCTGGAAGAAATAAAATCTGCATACCTGTTCTCTTCAGGCACCCACCAATCCCTGTTAATCATATTCCGCAATTTATCCGCGCGCGATTGATAATCTGCAGAGGCAAGCGCATCACCTTCTACAAGTGCCATCCTGCTCATTGCTTCCAAAAACGAATAGGTATGGACCTGAACATCCAGCATCTCTTCATTCAAACCAGCAATTTCCACACCTCCGTAACCCTCTATGTAGCCATTGTTGTCCGTGTCATGCTGCTGAAGCCAGGTCCATATTTTTTTACCATACTCATAGTTCTCTTTTAAAAAAGCGCGGTCGCCGGTCCACCTGAAAATATTCCAAGCGGTAATGATGTGCAACTGGGATTCTTCCATTCTTCCTTTATCATATACAGCGCCATTTGAAGAAACTTCGTGTATAATCCTGCCGCTGCCCTCATTCGCTTTATCGGATACCTGCTTAATCATGTGCCATGAACTGTAAAAGATATCCGGCTGTATTGTGCCCACCAATGCATTGAAAGTTGATGCCTGATCATTACTGAAAAACCAGGGATAATCGGGCAGGCCCGCGCTCATGCCCCGTCCTAAACCGGGCACATCCCTGACAAGCCAGTCGCTGGAATATTTACCCCACTGGTAGGCCTGCATAATCCCAGAGTCGGGCACATGAATTTCTGCATTGAGATCCAGTTGTCTGAAGCGTTTCTTTTTAGCATTAAAGAGCTCCCGGAGATGGGCTGTCGTAGTTGCGATATTCTGTTCAATTTCATTCTGATCTTTCATCGATCCCGAAATATAGAACCGTACGATCTCCGTTTTTCTTTTTGCCACAGATACATCAGTGACGAGGCTGGCGGCCAACCCTTTGTTGCTGTATTGCTTTTTCTCCATTCCCTTAAAATCACTGTGCCTGTTTCCTGAAGAAATTCCCGCGTACCATGAATTGTTTTTATCCTTCACCCATAAGGTGTTTATCTTTTTGTCGAAGCCAACCACTTCATCAGCGCCATCCGTCATGCCACTCCTTTCTCCCAGCCATACCGGCATAAGGTTTACATCTGCAATGAATTCCAATGCCAGTGTTTCATCCGAATCGCTGTTATTAGTAATGACATATTCCACCACCAGCACAGGCTTGCCATCCGGCACGAATTGCGTGCGCACGACAGAAAGGTTCCGTCCCACATGGCTATAGAAGAACGAAGTGGTGAAAGGATATGTGATAAAGCTGTTGCATCTGTCAAGCATCTCTTCTTTACCGGGAGCATCCTTAATTTTCAGGCGAAATCCATCCAGCAGCTTTATGGGATGCTGCCACACACCGCCCATTTCCCCCGGTACATGAAAACCAACAGCAGGAAATTTCCCTTCCTGATCCCCTATAGCATATAATTTATCTCCTGCCGTTGTATAGAGATACCCACCCGAATTTTTCTTACCGTACAAGTGAGGGAGATGCTCACTTGCTTCATATAGAGAAAATATCCGCTGTGCATTCCCGCGAAAGCAAAATGCTGTTAACGCAACAATAATAATATGTACATACAAGTGCTTCATCTTGGCTGCAAATAAATCCAGGTATCACAAACCGGGGGGTATCAAATTATCCACGACTCAATAGCCAGGATTTTGGACCAGCAAGCGATTCAACTGCAAAGCAGATGTAGGAAACGGCTGGATCACTTTTGATGTGTCTGTTGCATAAGGAAGATCATTACCGGTATAGCTCTTGTATTTGTCATTGATTTTCTTCATATAAATCACTTTGCCGGCACGCATCAGGTCTTCTCTCCGGTAGCCTTCGTGATATAACTCCCATCCTCTTTCGTTAAGGATGCTGTCTCTCATCGCTTCCTGTGTGGCGGCAGACATATCCGGCAATCCTGCGCGCGGGCGAAGGAGATTCACATATTCCTCCGCAACACTCAAATTTCCAAGTTCGTTCTGTGCTTCCGCATAAGTGAGATAGGTTTCGCCCAGGCGCAGAATAGGCTGATTTAATGGTGCGTCTTCACCATTGGGTATATTCTGAACCACAGGCCATTTAAGGGTAAGCACACGGTTAAGATTTTCCTCAACAGTCTGAGGGGAAGCGACGGTTCCAAACACCGGGCTGCCATCCGATTTCAATAAAACACCTGAAATGCTGATGCCCTTTCCTGTGGCCCTGTTATAAGGAGCCACCCTCTTATCATTAGCGGCAAAAGAATGAAAGAACGGAGTGGCCATGCCATAACCGTTCGATGCGGAAACACCTGATATATTTAACGCATTGACAATGTTTGCTTCCATTGAAAGCGCCACATATTTATTACCTCTTCCCGATTGCGCAATGTGATTCACGGCAAGGATCACTTCATTGTTTCCGTTTTCAGAAAAAATGCTTTGATAATCTGTTTGCAGTGAAAATCCTCCGTGATCAATTACATCCTTGGCATAATCAGACGCCTGTTGCCAGTTTTTCACATTCAGATAAAATCTTGCAAGAAAAGCTTTTACCGCCCATTTCGTTGGCCTGCCATAATCGCTGCTGCCATAGCTGGTGGGCAGAATGTTTTCCACCGCCTTCATCTCGGTTTCTATAAAGCTGAGCAGCTCCGCATCGGTTGCCTTCGCCAATCCATTGGACTGATCTTCATCACCCTTCACCAGGGGTACAGCACCATAATCAGAATACAGTTTAGCATATGCATATGCGCGCCAGAATCTTGCTTCTGCAACATGCTGTTTTGTTGCATCATCTGTCAGATCGGAAAATTGGTTTATAACAATATTCGCCTGGGAGATGAGATAATAAGAGAGATCCCATTTCAACTGCACCTGGTAATGCCCTGCATCCATATTTAAAAAATTCTGCTGGCCGCCCCAACTGGTATTGTCCACATAGCCCCATGCACAGTAAAACTCGTCTGTGCCCGCTTCGTTATCAAGCATCCAGTTGTTTCCGCCAAAATAACTGTAGAACTGCACATAGCTGTATAGCCCGTTAGTCAGTAAGGCAGCTCCGGCAGGTCCGTTTACGTTGGTAGATCCGGGCTGAGAATATAAATCTTCCTTTAATAAATTTTTAGAGCAGCCAAACAGCGAAACTGATAATACCAGGCCGAGGGCAACTCTGTTTATTTGTATCAAATTCATGATGATGTGTTTAATGTTCATTAAAAAACTACTGAGCATTAAAAGCCCAGGTTAACACCTACAGTAAATGTTTTCACCGGAGGATAAGCGCTGATATCCGTGCTGCCCGGTAAGAAAGCCGGCATATTTTCAGTTGCATTTAAGTAACTGTTGTTTGCGGCCTCCGGATCCATTCCTTTATACGGTGTGGCAACGAAAAGGTTTTGCGCCTGGGCATACAGTCTAATATTGGTGAAAATATTTCCGAGCGCCCTTGATGGTAACGAATAGGAAAGATTCAGATTCTGCAAACGGATAAACCATGCGTCTTCTATCCACCTTGAATTATAAATCCAGCTTCCTCCATTGTTGATGGCATTAGCAGGAATATCCGTGTCGGTGTGCGAGGGGGTCCAATAATTCTGGACTCCCTGTAGAGCATTCGCAATTCCATTGGCCGTTGGCACGAGATACTGCGCCATCGTTTGGTTAAACAGTTTGTTGCCGAAGTTTCCCACAAAGAAGAAATCCAGGCTCAATCTTTTATAAGAGATCGTATTTCCAAGACCGAGAATCACTTTAGGATCGGGGCTTCCAAAGATCTGGCGGTCATTGCTGTTGATCTGGCCGTTTCCATCAATATCCCTGAACTTTAAAGATCCGGCATTGTCGATACCGTCATAAATATAGGTGTAGTAAGAATTCGTACGGCGGCCCTTAATTACACCAATAGTGTTCAATGCAGATACAGTGGAGGAATCCGTTGTTTTATACCCGGTGATCTTATTATTCAGTAATGAAACGTTCAACACAGTATTCCATTTGAAATCTGAATGCTGCACATTGAGAGAGCTGATGCTGAATTCAACACCTGTGGTGCGCATGGTGGCTGCATTCTGCCATTGCGAACTGTAACCTGTTGTGGTTGGCAGATTCACCTGCACAAGCATATTGTTGGTGTTCTTTACAAAGAAGTCCAAAGATCCTGTGAATCTCCTGCTGAATCCATAATCAACACCTATGTTGAACTGCGAAGTGGATTCCCACTTAAGATCAGGATTCGCTTTCAATGGAGTGGTGTATATACCCACTATCGGGTTCTGTCCGAGAATACCGGTTGTACCAAGTCCCGAAATAGTGTTGATGCCCTGGTTGTATTTACTCAGAGACTGGTAAGACGCGATGCCTGAATTACCGGTGACACCGTATCCCACACGAAGTTTTAAAAGATCAATCTTATCGTGATTTGCTAAGAAATCTTCCTTATCCAATCTCCATCCCAGGGATATTCCGGGGAAAACGGCAAATTTATTATTCTCTCCAAAAACGGATGATCCGTCTCTGCGCAGGGTCAGCGTAGCGAGATATTTGTCGTTGTACGTATAATCAATCCGTCCAAACGCCGAGATATCTGTTCTGTCATATTTTTCGGAAGACACCACGGGGCTGGTGCCTCCGCCGATGTTATTGGCGCCGGTGATGTCTGAACCGAAGCCGGAGTTATAAGCAGAAAAATAATTAGTGCTCCTGTAATAATATTCGTATCCAAGCAGGGCTGTGATTTTGTGCTTGTCTGCCACAGTCACGTCATAATGTAATAAACCGTCAAGCGTATAGCCCAGGGCCCTCTGCGCGCTCTGCGAACCGGTACCTCCATGAGCGGTGCTTCCGTTATAGGCGGTTGTGGTGGGAACATAGAACAGGCGGTTGTCATTTTGTACATCGTATGTCGCCCTGATTTCAGGTTTCAGACCTTTTATAATTTCATAATCCGCAGAAACGCTGAAATTAACTTTATCCGTATTTAATTTGTCCGTGATATCCAGCAGCGATACAGGATTGATAAGAAAAGCATTGTTAGGATCTTTTGTATAGACGCCGTCAGCATCCCTTACTCCCAGGTTAGGCGCAAAAGTGATTGCAGAAGCTATTACAGAAGAGCGGGTTCCTCCCTGGGTCTGTAAGTTATTGTTGATTATATTCGTGGTAAATATATTGGAGCTGAAACTGAACTTATCTTTTTTATAGTTCACGTTTCCCCTTCCTGTGATCCTCGACATACCGGAGTTTTTCACAATACCCTGGTTATTGAAATAACCGAGGGAAAAGAAATAATTAAAATTATCTGTGGCCCCGGAAAGGCTCAGATTATGGCTCTGAATCTGGCCATTGCGGGTGATGAGGTCAAACCAGTCAGTAGTTTTAGCATTGGCAATTTCAGTTGCAGAAAAATTAGTGCTTCCCATCTGGTTATAGAAATTCATGTACTGCTGCGCGTTCATTACATCCAGTTTCTTCGCAATTTTCTGGTAACTGTAATATCCATCATAAGTCACTTTCAGTTTACCCCTGCTTCCTCTTTTAGTGGTTATGATAATCACGCCATTTGAGCCTTTGGCACCGTAGATAGCTGTTGCAGCCGCGTCCTTCAATACAGCGATGGATTCTATATCATTCGGGTTGATTGTATTCAATGGATTTCTGTCGGGAGAAGAAAACTGCGCATCTCCTGTTCCCGGCGTTGTAGGGGAATTCACGATAAAGCCATCTATGACATACAATGGATCGGTGTTTAAAAAAAGAGAGTTCCTTCCCCTGATCAGCACCGTTCCACCCCCGCCCGGCTGGGAAGTATTCTGTTTGTATTGCAATCCCGCCACACGACCCTGAAGCAACTGGTCAACGCCTGTAGATACCCCGCCAATGTTAGTGGCATCAGCACGGATATTCGAAACGGCGCCGGTGAGGTCTGTGATCTTTCTTGTTCCATATCCCACCACAACAACGTCGTCAAGAGACTTCACCTCGGTCAGCAATTGCACATCGATTGTTGTTTTTCCCGCTACCTGCACCTGCTGTTCGGAATAACCGGTACCCGTGAACACCAGCACTGCATCATCAGCCACCAGTATCGTATACCGGCCCTTCTCATCTGTGGCCACAGCATTTGCGGTACCTTTTTCAGTCACCGTAATTCCCACCAGCGGCTCTCCTTTATCAGAGGTAACCTGGCCGGTGACAGTCCGGACAATATCATTTTTATTAAAACTAATTTCATTCTTATCCGATGTTTTACGCTCTTTAAATGGAAAAAGAACAATCTGTTCATTCAGCACCTGGTAATCGATGCTGTAAGATCTGTTTATTTCATCCAGGAAATCCGTAATGGGAATATTTGTTGCCGAGTAGGAAACCAGCCTGTGGGCATTAATTGCATTGGCGCTGAAATTAAATTTCACTTTGGTTTGCCTCTGTATCGAAGAAATGACCTGTCTCAGTTCTACATTCTCGGCGGAAATGCTAAAGGTTCTTTCCAAAATAGTCTGCCCCTTTACTTCCTTGGCGAAAGAGGAGCACACAAATAAAACAGATAAAGCTATTTGTGTGATCGTTATTTTCATGGCAAACATAGTTAAATCAAGCAGTCTTTGCTTATTCATAAATTCAGTATGTCTTAGTTAATAAAAGATCTGCAAAAGAGAATATTGACAAAATCCTCTTTACAGGTTTCGTTGCGTATTGAATAATTCGCAGTTTTTACTTTACGTTGGATATTTCTTTTTCACAAGACAGTCTTTTATCGTTATCAATTTTAGTTACAACCGTTTCCTTTAATAAGTATAGTGGTACCGTTGATTTCGAATGAAGAATTCGTAGTGAGACAGATTATTTTAAGCTTATTATAGAGATTATTGTCAGATATGTCCCCGGTGAATACACAGTCATTAATGCCTTCGTTTTCGACGGCAATTTCTATCCCGTATATTTTCTCCAGTTGTTCGAACACGTTTTTGAGTTTCTGCTGATCGTAAACAAAAGATATCCTGTGCGAGGACACTGAACGAGCATCTGCGTACTGGCTATCTGCGATAGGCTCCGGTAATTCCACCAGCGTGGTCTGGAACATCCTGTTGTCTTCCTTATATATTGCCTTCTGATTAGGTGTGACTATCACGGCATTGTTTTCACGCTTTCCGCCTAACAACCGCTCATTTTCATACACCTGCACCTTTCCTGTTTTAACAACTACTTCAATACGGCCGGTAGCGGGGTTTGTGTTGATGTTGAAGCTGGTGCCTAATACCTTGGTAACGATATTCTGATAGTATACTAAAAACGGGCGCCTCGCATTTTTTGCAATTTTGAAAAAAGCCTCTCCTTTTAGATACACTTCCCGTTCATTCGTAGTAAAATCACCGCGGTAATAAACACTGCTTTGGGGCTGCAAAGAAACCGTGCTCCCATCGGGCAGCCCCACCACTTTCACTTTTGATGTGGAATTAAATTGGCTGACCGCGTTATCAGGAATCAAGGCATTGAACGAAGCGCTGCTGAATTTGCCCGGAGAAGAATTGAAATACCGGGCGAAAAAGATAAGCCCCGCAAGACAGGCCGCCGCCGCTATATACCAACGAAAGCGGGAAGACGATCTCTTCTTTGGCAACAAGGCCGATACGTTCCTCTCCGCGTGGAATATATTCCTGACAATTTCTTCGGATATATGAGGAGGCAGATCTGTTTTTCCCTGAGGATCATTATGCGATAAATCCCGGATTATTGCCTCACTCAATGTTGCATCATACTCATTGGAAGTGAGCATCTCAAACAACTCTTCCCGCTCTTCGGGTGAGATCAGACCGAGCGCATACCGATGAAGTAAATGGTTAAACCGGTCATTATTATTGTTCATATACACAATCGTTGAGTCTGGTGTATTACATATACAATCAACTCAACAGGCCGGAGTACAAGGCTTTAAAATAAAAATGAAAGACTCAGGAGAACGAGGAGAGAGAGCTCTTCACCCTGTGATAAAAAATAATTCCTGATGTGCTCAAGCGCGCGCGACATGTGGGTTTTCACGGTAAGAGGCGATATGCCAAACCTTTCACCGATCTGCAGGTAAGTGAGTTGCTCACGGCGGGCAAGCTGAAACACCCTCCGCTGTTGTTCCGACATGCTTTCAATGGCCTTTTCCAAAAGCTCCGAGTACTGGGCATTCCGAAGTTTATCATCCGCATTGTTCACCGCCTGCGGAACAATCAGTTTGAGATTGCTGATCGTTTTCCAATCGTAGGCTATTCGCTTAAGCCGGTTGAATATGTTATTTTTTGCAACGGTGTGCAGCCAGGCTTCCACCGGCATTTCCGCTTTCAGGCGTGTTTTTTCCACCCATAACTTCAGAAAAACATCCTGCACCACCTCCTGCGCAAGGATGGGTGATTTGAGATAATACATGGAAACCTGGAAAATACGCGGACGATGAAGATCATAAATGACCTGAAAAGCATATTCACTTCCCTCGGAAAGAAGGGAAAGCAGCTTTGCTTCCGTGTATATTTGTTGGTTGTAGTGCAAGGCAATCAGAACAAAGTTATCAATAAGTTTTCGACGTCTAACCATTAATCATTGACCCGGCATCTTCGGCGAATGGGATTTGAACAGTTAAACAGGTTTTAGCTGCAGCACATAACCGCCGCCGGAAGGCAGCTCCACTACCAGGGAATCCGTTGAAGTCACCTGCCTGGTTTCTTTGAGCAGTTTGTTGGGATGGGTTGCGGATTCGGGTGATTCTTTCCAGATCTCGGCGCGAAAAACCCCTTTCGGCAGGAAATTAAGCGGAATGGATATGGTTCTGCCGGTACTGTTGGTGATCGCTCCCAGGTACCAGTCTGCTCCTTTTCGCCTGGCGATCGCCACCCATTCGCCATTTTCCGCGCCCGGCACTACGGTTTGATCCCAAACCGTGGGAATTGCTTTTATGAATTCAAACCCTTCCTGCCCTTCATAGGCTTCGGGATAATCGCAGACCGAGGACAGGTGATTTTCCAGTATCACATACATAGCCAGCATATGGCAGCGGGTGGCCAGCATATGAGGCCTGGTGTAGGTAAACTTAAACTCAGCCCTTGGCATAGCCCGGAATCCGCCCAGGTGATAATCGGTGGGACCGGCCAGCAACCGGGTAAAGGGAATATTGATGTCATCATCAGGCGTGATCAGGTTATCCCCTTTATTGTT
Source organism: Flavitalea sp. (assembly GCA_044224935.1). Taxonomy (GTDB): domain Bacteria; phylum Bacteroidota; class Bacteroidia; order Chitinophagales; family Chitinophagaceae; genus Flavitalea. The sequence goes on along the minus strand of JBGAJL010000036.1, from coordinate 18,550 downwards.
TTCGTAATTCAGTGTTCCTTCCCGGGTAGATTCATTAGGATACGTGCGGCTGATGCCGGTGGGCTTATAAGCGCCGTGAAACTGTATCTCGAGGTGATGATCCGCAGCTTTGTGCAATATTTCTTCCTGGATATTGACCATTTCCTGGTCATCCCGATCCATAAAATCCACCATCATTCCCTTTATTCCCCATTTTTCAAACAGGGCGAAAGCTGAATCCAGCTTGGGATACAGCGCCTCCCAATGTACCCAGAAACGAATGCCCACGCCCTTGCTTTTTGCGTAATCGCAGATCTTCTGAATATCCAGCCCCGTTCTGGGCTTTAAAATATTCGTATTGGGCCCCGGCTGGTATTCAAAACCATCATTCACATACCAGGCCACACCGCGATACCCTATTACAGTATGGTATTCAATATTATTTCTTGAACAGAAATCAATATAGTATTTGTTGAAATTGAAATTGACGCCGGGCTCGAATGTGGTATCGGGCATAATATCGCCATTCCACCAATGAAAGCTTGCTTTCCCGGGCTTAAGCCATGACAGATCTTTTATTCTGCAGGGTTCGCTGAGATTGGTAAGCACATTGGATTCGATCAACGCGCCGATGCGGTCACTGATCATCATTACGCGCCATGGTGAGTGATGCGGAAGTGCAGCTTTCACTTTTATATTTTCCTGCCCGGGCAATGGTGTCAGTTGACTGGTGAGTGTTCCGTTCTTTTTAACCAGCGACATGCCCGCATAATTCAAAAGATTCGCTTCTGTGATGGACATAAAAATATCTCCCGGAAACTGAAATGTTGCGGGCACATCTATAAGCGTGTCGCTCACCACTTCGCTCAGGGGCACCGTGCTGTAACGATGTTCATGCGAGGTGGTAAAGTTCTTCATATAGCCAACCTTTGCAACCGGATTGCCAACCATATTGAACGTGGTGTTCTCTCCTGTGAGAATTAAATTCTGCCAGTCGTCCTGCGCTGGAAATTCGTAACGCAACGCAACAGCATCATTAAACGCGCGGACATGCAGGTTCACCAATCTCTTTTTGCCGGACTTCTCCCGCATGGGAATCACTGCATCCCGGTAGGGTTCTTTAACGTAGCTGGTTTTCCCGCAGGGAAGATTGTATTCTTCAATACCCCTGGAAAATATTGCCTTCCCTACAGACAGATTATTGCCAAACACTTCATTGTCTTCGAAGCTGAGCCCCACTTTGCCATATTCAATCAGGCGTTTATTTTTATAGCTTACCGAATAGAGCGGCTGCCCGGCATTCAGAACAAATACAAACGATATGTTTTTATCAGGTGATAAAAGGCGAACATTCTTCTGAGCAGACAAAGCGCATGACAACGCAATAAAAATCAATGAAAGAAAGCAATGTTTTAAAATCATACCACACAAATTAGGTGGCAATATTAAAGATTGTTGCAATAAAAGTTGCAGATGTGTTTGTAAAATTTAAACCGGCACGGGAAATTGATGCGGCGATTTTTCGCCGATCTTTAAAAAGGTTCTCCTTTGGAGTGCATAATGGTGTTGAGCAATGTCAGCGTGATGATCATAGACCTTTTTAATGCCGCAATCCGCGATTGACTGCCAAAGTTATGCTCTATGGACAGCAGATCGCGTAACTGCTCATTCAACGCTCGCTGATATCCCAGGCGGCCGGCAGCATCAAGGTAAACAGGGTTAGCCAGCCAACCAGCCGGACCGGGAGAATTGCCATAAAGATTATCCATATAGAATTCTCCTGCTGGACGAGTGTGCCAGTGCTGTTCGAATTTTTCCCCGGCATTCGTCCACTGGCTAAAATATGCATCTTCGCTTTTCAGAAATACCTGAGCAAGCTTCTTCTGCGAAAGAATATCTTTGGGCTTATATAATTCTTCCACCACGTGCGACACCACATCTTCGATGTTTCTGCTAACATCACTTGCCATTAATCCGCCACAGGCAATATTCATTTCCGTGCCCGGGTTGTTCACCGGTCCCTGATAATGCATAATTCCCCGCACACCATCAAGATATTGCTGACTTATGGCAGTGGCCTGATGTTTCATATGAGGAATAAAAAAAGATTCCCGGTCCCACCGCTGACCGGGATAGACCCATCGCCCACCCGATGTTCCATACACACAATGCAAACGGCTGATAAATTTCTTTCTTTCTTCAGGAGCAATATAAGTGCCATGCCATCCCTGGTCATAGAACCCGTCTATACGCTTACTTAATTGAATAATTAATTCCTGGTCGGCATCGGTGAATCTTTCTTTATTATCCATCGCCCACCCGATAGGAATCACGTTGATAATTATACCTGGGGATTTGCTTCTGATATAATCCGCCGTCTTACCATTTATCCGGCAGTGATACTCCACAATACCGGCTTTCCCCGCACATTCATTGCAGAAACATCCCCCCAGATCAAATGATTCAAGATGGATTCCATCAAAATTGAATTCAGATAAAACAAAATCCAGGATCTTTTTTACCCACTCAAAAGATTTTGGATTTGCATCGCACCTGGCCTTTTTGTTGACTGAACCATCACGATTTTTCGCAGCAAGCGAAGGATCGCTTTCAATGATCCTTTCATAACCCCAACTGTAAGTGCCCATGCCATAGATCACTTTAATGCCTCTTTTATGCGCCTCGCTGATAATCGTTTTCACGCGCTGCCTTCTTTGTCCATCCACACCTTCTCCTATATTCAATGGCCAGGAAGTAGTAGCAAGAAAACCCCAGGCATCAAGATAATTATATCCAAACCGGCTTTGTGTGTCCATGGCCCGAATCAGGCTATTCACTGTGCGGTCATCCAGCCGCAGGGCGGGCCAGTCTTCCAACGGCAACGGATCCAGGCTCATGTCATTTATCCAGCAGCCATATGCTATCCTGTATTCAAAGGCATTTTTCAACGGTGTTGCCGGTGCGGCGGTCCTCGTTTCTCTGATCAATGAAATTCCTGTTCCGGCCATAGATGCTTTCAGAATAAACTCGCGGCGTGTGAATTCGTTTAATGGCATGTTTATCAGGTTGAAATAATTAATCAGGATCTATATTGGAAGAGAATTGCCTAATCCTATCAGGATAACAGAAACAATAAGCGCGATAATTCCCGTCCAGAGAAAGAAAAAAGTCTTTTTGCTCACCAGCTTCCATTCTTTCAAAATAACACCCCAGAGATTACTGAATATGATTATGGACGCCATGTGTATGCTCCAGCTTGCAAAATCATATTTACCCATTTTCGTAGTGCCCATCCCGTAAAAGAAAAACTGGCCGTACCACATTAAGCCACTGAGAAACGAAAAGAAATAATTTCTCAGGAGAACGGAACGCGGTTTAATCGTGTAATCACCGAAAGTCTTATTCCTGAAGCTTGTGATGAGATTATACAATAGATTGGACGTGAATCCTCCCGAGAGTGCAAAAACAAAAATTGGAATATTAACAAATACAGGGTTCGTGTTATATTTCAGTGCAGATGCAGCAATTGGCGCACCTGCATTGATGGCAAATGCCATGCAGGCGCTGAAGACACCCCCAAGGATCGCCACTGTGAACCCCTTCACTGCGGAAAATTCCTTAACAGATTGATGCTTCTGGTCTTCAGATAACTGCCGGTCCTTCAGAAATCCTGCATAACCGCAGAAAACAATTCCTATCACGCAAATAATTAAACCGGCAAGAATAACCGCACCGGATGTTGTGGTGAACAGCATTCCGATTTTGTTATTCATAAATGCGGGAACCAATGTTCCTATCACCGCAGAAACACCCAGCGAAATGGACTGCCCAAGAGAGAGGCCGAGATAACGAAGACCCAATCCGGCCAACAATCCTCCGAATCCCCATAAAAAGCCGAAGAAATAGGTCCATGCTTTCGAATCGCCGGGGCTGTTGCTGATAATTCCTGCAATATCCGGTGTGGTGAGCATTCCTCCCACTACAGGCATAATCATCCACGCCACGAAGCCCAGGACAATCCAATAAGTCCTCCAGGCCCATTGCCGCACTTTGCTATAAGGAACATAAAAACTTGCTGAAGAAAATCCGCCTATCGAATGATAAATAATACCAATGATCTGTTCCATTATAAATGTGTTGAAGAATGCTGCGTGTAAATTGTTTCAACAGTCACCGATATTTTCATTCCGGGGTAAATGATTTCCGGGCATCCTCCCACCGCTTCAACTTCCATAAAACCTCCCGGATCGTTATATACACTGTATCTCACTCCTCTCTTACCAGGCTCAATCGCGGGAGCCGCATCCTTTATATCTATATATTCAAAGCCGGACGAAATTTTCTCTGCCGTTCTTCTCACCGACAATTGCCTGTGTGGATCATGAAACTCAATCCAGGGTACATCATCAGCAATGGCGATCTGGAAACGTTTATTGCCGCCAACGGCAACACGAAAAATATTTTCGCTGCCGGTAATTTTCGACACCGTCTCCTCATCATACAGGTCCCAGACAGAAGAAATAGTATTGCCTGGAAAAATGACCTCGCAACCTTCGCTGCAATTAAATTGGGAGAGTGTCCACGGGGCGATCATACAGGAAGACCTGAGCAGGATCCTGCTTCCGGTATAATGAATGCTCTCTGTAACTTTTTCGGTTAATGATCCGCTCGTACTACTGAATGAAACCGCACGTTCGAAAATTACCGGAATACCCACGCCCTGGTTGTTGATCAGATCTATTTCGGCCGAAATTGTGCCGGCATTTTCACAAATATCACTCACCATATAGCGTGCAAAACGGATACCGGCAGGAACCGCCCATTTTCCGGTTGAATACTGAAACCCCTTTGTGGTTCCTTCCGGTGCGGGCCACAAACCGTCGCCACCCGGATTGTGATATATACCATTAAAACTATTATCCGAGATTGCAACCGGGTTAATCCTGTTAATAACATTTCCATTCAGAACAGTGAATAAGCGGCCTTCCATGTCAAGTGCGGCCAGCACTCCCATATTCTTATTCCCAATCAGATGTGTCCTTTTTCCCGATTTATTAAAAGATAAAATCAGCTCGTCTATATGCATTGCCTGCTTTCATTTTAAATAAAAAATTTCATCGAGCATTTCTTCGATTGCTTTCCGGCTGTCACTGCTCTCGCTGACCAACACTTCTGTCATATAAAGCCACCACCTTCTGCATACATCATTATCTTCAAGTTTTTTAAATAACAGCTCATCGGTTATCTCCATATATCCGAATAATTCCGATGTTTCCGGGCGAAGGAAGATTGAATAATTTCTGACCCCATGATCACTTAACGCTTTTGATAGTTCCGGCCAGATGGGATTATGTCTTTGTATATATTCTTCTGTTAACCCGGGCCTGGCAGTGATAACAAATGCCTTTCTTATCATCGATGAAGCATTGAAGGTTTGGAATCATATTCTTTTGCAAGCTGAGAAGCGGTGATAAACCTTGCGCCTTGCGCTATAAGGATCGCGCATAACCTGTCGAATTCCCTGATAGCTTTCTCACCACAATTCTGAACGATAAAATGTAAAGGGGTAACTGAGCATTCCCCGAAATCTATCGCACCCTGAGGCATTTCATAAAATTCCCAGGGATGAAAATAAAAGCAGAGCACCGGCCGCTCGTTATTACGGTTTACATAATCGATGAAATTGTTTGTTTTCTCTATCAATGCCTCAGCCGATTCGGTTCTGAATAGCGGCCACTGGTCACGATCGCGCTGATAAGGATCGGTGCTCTGCATAGACAGGTCGCAAAAGTTAGGTATCTCCAAAATGTTCAGATCGCCCTTTTTTGTCCAGTCATCTTTTGAAGGATGATAAGGAACATAAGGTTCCCCATAAAAATACAGGGGCAGTGATGCATCCGAAATGTATCCAAGTTTTTCCAGCACGTTCACTACGTTGGTGCTTCCCCATAAGCGTGGGCAGCGAAAGCTGACCGGTCTTTCCCCGCATACATCTTCGATGATCCGGGTTGCTTCCGCAATTCTTTTCTCCACCTCCCACGACAGAACCGGCCAGTTGTTAGGCAAGGGAAATATCGGATCGCCAAGCGTTTCATGAAGCAGTCCATGGCAGCCCGTTTCATGACCTGAATTATGAACCAGCTTCAGCATTTCCGGGTTATGCCCGGCAGCATGCCCTGTCCAGTAAAAAGTGGCCTGTATATGATGTCTCTTTAATATTTCCAGGATTGGCTGCGTTCCATATTTCACACCTTCATAAAATGTGGTGTAGGAGCCGATATCCGTTTCCATATCAAACCCTATAACCACATCGAAATCGAATTTCTTTTTACCCTGTTGCGGCATAATTTTTATTTAATCATTCATAAACAATGCATCCATTGCCGGGCTAAGCGCCACGGGACCGCCTGCGGTTATTTCATAACCGGTTTCAATCCGGACCCCATTGAATTCCGGATGGCCAAAAAAACTGACGTCTATGCACACCATCATACCGGGCTCCAGCACATCTATACTGTGTGGACCGAAGAAAGGAGATTCTGCCTCATGCAGCCCGATGGTATGGGCGAACGGGCAAACAAGATATTTCGATAAATTCTGCTGTGCGAAATAAGCTCTTGCAGGTGCATCTATTTCTTTTCCTTTTCTTCCAACAATCAATTGTTCCTTGGTAAGTCTGAATGCCTGCTTCAGCATCTTCACAACCTCAAGTTGCCTGTCTGTATATTTTCCGTCAACCGGAATAATATCGCCCATTACACCTGCGTAACCATTCACTTTCGGAGACAGGCCAATCATCACCAGCTCGCCTTTTTCAAGTGTTTTGGAACTCGCGGTAGGCACAACAGCATTCGAGCGGTTGCCGCTTCCGATGATAGTGGAAAATCCAAATCCGCTTGCGCCCCTGCTGCGAACAGCAAATTCACCTTCAGCGGCAACTGCAATCTCGGAAACGCCAGCAGCGATCTTTTTCTTCATTGCATCATAAGCAGCGTCTGCAAGCTTGAATGCCGCATGTATCTGCTCACGCTCCCAATCCGACTTTATATAACGGAGCTTTACAAAATCGTCGGTGATGTCTACAAGCTCAACATCTAAAAACCCATCAACAATCTGCTGATATCCGTCGGCAGGCATACGCCCCGCACCAACAAGCCCAACCCGCTTTATAGCACCCAACTGCCGGTTGAGCTCGTTAAATAATTTTGCAAAATCAATGATCACAGCATTCGGATACTCTTCGTTTGGAACCATGAAAACAGTAAAATTGCGCGTAGTCTTGATAGTGCTGTCCAGTTTGGCAAACGGCTCACTTTCAGGGCCGCCGAGAATCATAGGTTCTCCAGTTCTCGGGACCAATACCGCACCGCTCTCAAATTGCGGGCACCAGCCGGTCAGGTACCAGCCGTTGCCGATATTAAATTCATCATAATAAACCAGCGCAATATCTATTTGCTTTTCATTAAGCATTTTTTGCACTTTACCGATCCTTTTTTCACTTTCCTCTTTAATTAAGTAAGGCATAACGACTTGTTTAAAAATTTATATTTATTTTTCTTTTAAAAATTCTCCTTCACTGATGATTGTCACTTCTGTTCTTGGCCTTACCCGGCCCCTGTTATCACAGGAAAATGAAATCGTATTCTTTCCTTTCTTAAGTGACGGTGCCTGCCCTATGGGAACTACATTGGCAAGCAACTCGCCTTTAGAACTATAGAGCTTACAATCATTCATCGAATTAAATTCGAGATACATGCCTGATTCCATTTTCACTGGAAAAACTATTTTCTTTCCTCTTATATCAATAGAAGGATTTTCAATTGTCGAATTGACCAATGGCAATGCTTTAACCGGGCCAATCAATGTTGTGATCTCCTTATTGGCCGGCAGGTTGTTATACCAGACCTGGAGTTTGTCGATGTTCGCAAACTGAATGGAAAACATGTGAGACTGATATATATTGCTATCCGGCCAGTGATAATTGAATGTTTCTGACGACTCCAATTCTACCAACTCAAAATATTTCCAGCCTTTAAAATCAACATGGATAAAATGATCGCCCTTTGCACCGGTGGACAGATGATAAGGCGATTCCAGTCTGATATTCAACAGCTCATTATTCCCATCGCCCTTTATCCAAACACCCAGTCCCTGTTGATTATGAAGATCTAACCAGGGATCGAATTTCTTTTCCATTTTTATCCATGCGCCGGTCTGCGGAGAAGCGCCAGAGCTTGATGCGATAAATTTTCCGCACGATATGCTATCAGCCGAAGGAGCCAGGTTTCCGGTCACTCCGGGTGCCGCTCCGGCATTTGAGAATTCATTTGCACCGGAAAAACCGGCAAGCAGTTTTGCTGAAGAATCATTATATGATTCAACAGACATCAGCGCATGAATACGCAACTTAAGCGGCTGGGCCTTAAATGAATTATACGACTGCCACTTTTCAGAAGAGCTATCCGAGCCGAGTATCCTGTGCTTACGGTAACTAGCCGGCTTAAAATTCCATTTACCATTCTCCCGCTTCAATGTGAATTCCTTTCCCGGCTCACGCAATTTCTCTTTTATTTTTTCAGAAAAATAATGCTGGCGCCTCAGCTCCTCATATTGTTTAATAATCGCATTCAGCTTCCTGAAGGAAGGATTTAGGTCAACTTCCTTTTTTTCATATCCGCCCAGGAGCGACAGGCTTGCATCGTAACCAATAAGCTTACAGCCGAGATATTCCACGTCATCAGAAAAAGTATGTTCCGTTTGAGGCGGGTCCCAGGTAAAATTCAGCCACCATCCGAGTTGAAGCGGCAATAATAATCCACGGTTAATCCCATCTACATGAATGTCCACGAATTTTTTATGTCCCCTGCGTGATACATCCCAGGCCTGCCAACGGGAACGATAGTTCCAGAAATGGTGGGTCATAGAACTCATTTCCATACCTACAGGGCGCTTTAAATGATTCAGCAGTTCAAACATGAATTTGTCAGCATAGTACCACGAATGGTCAGATCCATCCAATATATCGCTCCCATCTATCGCATCTATATAAATTCCATCAAAATGGCAATCATTCACTATATCTGCAGTGCGGCGGGCAACATCGCTGAACAATTTCGTTTCCGGAGCCGGTACAAATTTTCCAAACAGCTCTTTAAGATGATATGCGGTATCATTAACAGCATGGCTGGAGATTTTTGTATGATTTGCTCCCCGCTTGCAGCCGGTGAACCTGAAAGGAGGCGAGGAACTCACGCCACTGAACTCAATCAATTCTGTACCTATCCTTAACGTAACACTATTTCGAACATGAAATCCTGTAAACAAAGAGATATCGGTAAGCGGTTCATTCACTTCAATAATGCTGTCGTTTTCGTTTAGAGGTTTCTTTAAAGTGAATTTTCTGAAACAAGCAAGATCTTCGCTGGGCACAGGAGAGACATACACGGATCTCTTGTCAATAAAAAACGCATACGTGTGAAGAACAGATGATATGCCCTGTTGATGGAGCCGCTCATTTATCCTTGCAAAATGCGCCCATCCTTCCGGCCATTTATTACGGTTAAGCTCAAAATCGCCGAAGCTGAAAAAATCGTCCGCGCCTCCATGATTATCAATTTGATTAAACCCGACACTTTTGCAATAGCCTATCCACTTTTCGATTGTTTTTTCAGTGAGATCACCAAAGTTCATGATGTACGAATCGCTGTTCTCTTTTGAAAAAAATGCCCAGGCCCCACCGGCAGTTGAAACAGGCATTTCCTTTACATTGGACATGACATCCCGGATAACCTTCAATATCTTCTTTTGTTCCACGCCTATTATCGCCACTCTTCCCCCTTTAATACCAAACCGGTCATAACATGCCGCCCACAGATGCGACTGCATGGCCGGCAGCTCCTTCACGCGCGTAAACAGATTCAACGACATGGCGCAGGCGGCAAAAGGCTCCCGGGGCAGCGCCTTGACGCGAAGGGGAATATTCAGAAATGTAATGGCCACCGGCCGGCCCGTTACGGAATAAATCTCCCAGATAAAATGATCCTTCTCCTTTACGAGATTTATTTCAACAGAATAATCAAACCGGGAAAAAAATAATTTAAGCTTATTGTCAATAAAGCTGACGGAATCAACCGCATAATTATCATTCACATATGCGCAATACGACACCGTATCCTTATATAAATAATCGCGATTAGACGATTTATCTATAAAGTGAAGGTTTTCTCCTCTGGACGATATTACATATTTAAACGATTCATTCTCGATAACGATATTGCCCGCCCTGGACGGCATTAAGAACAGCTCCAATAAAAATACTCCCAAGCAGCAAATCTTCCTCATATGTTCATTTGTTTGGAATCGTTTCACCATAATTAATAGCAGTAACCAGCGCTCTCGGGTTCACATTTGCATCGTGAGCGCAGGAGAATTGGATTACATTCTCTCCCTGGAACACATCCGGCACCACACCCTGCGGTGTTATTTCTTTTATAAATTCTCCCTTCGGCCCGTACAGCCTGCAATCATCCATAGCATTGAATTCGATATACATACCCGATTTCATTTCCACCGGAAAAACAATTTTTCTGCCCGCTATTTCTATACAGGGGTTTTGCATTGTAAACGGAACCATTGGCAATGCTTTCACGGGCCTGATCTCACAATTGATTTCCTTTCCTTCAGGAACATTGTTATACCATAGCTGCAGTTTATCCACTTTATCAAATTGAACCGAATGCAGATAGGATTTATACACAAACAGATCTTTGATTTTCGTATCCGGAATTATCTCGCTTCCCGGCCAGATATAATCAGTGAACCGGGCGGATTCTATTTCAACAAGCTCAAAATATTTCCACCCCGTAAAATCTATCTTTATATAGTGATCTCCCCTTACACCAGCAGAAAGATGTTCAGGAGTTTCAAGTCTCAGGTTAAGCAATTCGCCATTGCCATCGCCTTTCACCCAAACACCCAGCCCCTCCTTACCTAAAAGATTTTTCCAGGGCAGAAATTGCTTCTCTAATTTTATCCATGATCCCTTTTGGGGTGACACTCCCGAGCTCAACGCATTAAACACACCTGATCTTTCGCCTTTCGTTTGTATGTTGACAATCTTCCCGGTCACTCCTTTTGCAGACCATTTATCAGTAAACTCATTCGGATCAGAAAAATCGGCCAGCGTAACCGATCCCGTATCCTCATAAGACTTCACCGCCATCAGCGCCTGGATGCGCAGCTTAAGTGGTTGCCTGGCATATTCATTATTAATGGTCCATTTATATACAGCCGAATCAGACCCGCTCACTTTATGTTGCTGATAAGATGCCCGTTTGAAGCTCCATCCGCCATTATGCTCCTTTATCAATGTGAACTCCTTTCCGGGTTCACGCAGCAGTTTTTTAACATCTTCGCTGAAATAGTTTTGCTGCCGCAGTATTTCATATTGCCTGATGATGGCGTTCAGCCTTTTAAAAGCCGGGTTCGCGTCGACATCTTTTTTCTGATACCCGCTGGACATGGCCAATCCGGCATTGTTTCCTATCATTTTGCAACCGAGATATTCTATATCATCACTGAACTGAGCTTCTGTATTCGGCGGATCAAATGTGAAGAGATTCCACCAACCCAGTTGAAGAGGTAATTGCAGCGGTCCATTTTCCAAAGCGCCGTATTGATACATTTCCGGTGTATGCCCGCGCCAATACCCATGATCATGCTCATTTGATTTAATGGAAGATGCATGAATATCAACAAAGCGTTTATACCCTCTTCGAGGAACATCCCAGGCCTGCCACCGCGAGCGATAATGCCACCAGAGATGCGACATGGCACTCATTTCCATCCCAACAGGACGTTTCAATCGTTTAGCGATTTCAAATATGAATTTCGAGCTGTAATACCAGGCGAACTCCGATCCATAAATATCACTGCCGTCAATTGCATCGAGGTATATGCCGTCGAATTCATTTTCGTTTACAACCTTTGCGGTATTTGCAGCAATTTCAGTGAACAAAGGGGTCTCCGCGCCGGGCGCAAATCTGCCGAACAGTTCCACCAGGTGAAAAGCGGTGTCATTTGCAGCATGATTTGAAACAGTTGTTTTGTCAGCTCCGCGTTTGCAGCCGGTGAATGTATATGGCGGAAACCTGGTCACCCCGGAAAATTCAATTAATTCCTTACCGATCTTCAGTGTCAGGCTATTGGGAAAATGGAACCCGGTGAACAAGGAAATATCTTCAGTCGATTCATTTACAACAATTGTTGTATCTGATTGTGATAACGGCTTTGCCAGTGTAAATTTTCTGAAATATCCAAGATCGTCGCTGGGAACAGGGGTTACATAACTGGAAGCTTTATCGATAAAAAAGGCATAGGTATGAAAGATAGAAGAGATACCGGCTTTATGAAGGCGCTGATTTATTCTTTTAAATCCATTCCACCCGTCGGGCCATTTCCGGGGATTCAACTCAAAGCTTCCAAAGTTGAAAAAATCGGGTGTGCCGCCATGGCTGTCGACCTGGTTGAATCCGACGCTTTTGCAATATGCTATCCATTCATCTGTTGTTTTCTCTGTCATCGCTCCAAAATTCATCAGGTATGAACCGTATCCCTCTTTGGATAATTGCGCCCATGCCCCTCCTGCTCTCGATGCGGGCACGTCTTTCGCATTCAGCATGATGCTCCTGATCGCCGGCAGTATATATTTTTGCGGCACCCCTAAAAATGCAACTCTGGCGCCTTTGATCCCCAGCCGTGCATAACATTCCGCCCACAGATGCGTTTGCAGCGCCGGTAATTGTTCAACGTGCGTAAATACATTTAAAGCGAGCGCACATGATGCAAATGCATCACTTGGCAAACCGGTAATGTCCAATGGAATATTCAGGAAATTAAGGCTCTCTGCCGTCCCGGTAATTTTTATCACTTCAAAGCTCACTGAACTGTCGAGAACCTGTACCTGAACATCCACAGCCACGCCGCTTTTGCCAAAGTCAAGATGCAGTGTTTTATTGCCGGCAAATGAAACCGCTCTCACTTTTTCTCTGACCCCATTCACTTTTGCATAGGCACAATAAGAAACAGAATCAGTGGCCAGGTAGTTTTTCCCGTCCGATCTGTCGATAAAAGAAATATTCTTTCCTGTTTTATCGATAACATACTTCATCGTTTTATTTCCTATCTCAATCCTATCACCGGCCTGTTGTGCATATAACGGGGAGCAGTGGACAATAAGAATAATCGGGATTAACAAATACCTGTTAATTCGTTTCATACAATTTGATTGGGTAAAATAAGAAGCGGGTCTGGCTAGTAGCCCGGGTTCTGCTCCAGCGGGCTGAGATCGATTTCGGTGGCAGGAATGGGATACCATATAGATTCGGCACGGAAATTTTCCTTAATTCTCGGCACCACAGTGTTATATGCTCCTGTGCCCGTCTCCAGAGCCTGGAGGCTTTGCCCGAATTTTCCAAACCTGATGAGATCTGTTCTTCTCCAGCCTTCAAAACATAATTCTCTTGATCGCTCATCAAGCAATTCTTCCGGAAAATCCGATTTATAATATGCTGTTGTGAGGGCATCAATATTATCCGGATTTGAGCGCTCGCGCACCTCTTTCAGCCTTTGTCTTGCGCCGGGCTCATCTCCCGAATAATAGAGCGCTTCGGCATTCAATAAAAGAATATCTGCAAATCGTATCAACGCAAAATTTCCATCTGACCAGTATATACCCGAGGAGATCGTTTTCTGTGAAGCATCTCTATAGCGGAATTTACCCACGCAATAGTCTCCTCTCAAAGGGTCTGTGCATGGTTCCGGATTGAAATAATTATATCCATCAATAACTTCGCTGGAAGAAAGCTTATTTACATACAGCGTCAGGTTATGCGCTCTGCGGGTATCGAGCGGATCGTATTTATAAAACAATTCCCCTGTAGGCCTGAACACTCCAAAACCACCTCCCGCAGTGATATCCCCCACAGGAATCTGCCAATACACCCAGCAGATATGGTTTCCTGATGCTGAATTGATCGCGGCCCTGACGCTGAATAATGATTCTTCATCCTGCTGACTCTTTGTTGTTTCCCTGAACAGGTAATCGTAGTGCCCTGTTAATTTATATCCGCTGTTGGTGATAATATCTTCTGTTACTGTTTTAAGGTCCTGCGTCATCTGGTTTTCATCCACCCAGTCAAAGCTGTTCAGCGTAAAACCGAGATCATGTCCCACCGCATTTCTCTTGCATGAGGCCAGGTATGCATACACTTTCGCAAGGCAGCCCGCAGCCGACCATTTATTCGCTCTTCCCTGTATCGTTGCCCTGTCCCCGAGGTTTTGATAGGCAAATTTGAGATCGGCTATAATAAAATCATACACTTCGTTCAAAGGCTGTCTCTGTGCATGTTCATCCTGGATTGATTTATCGTAAACAGGAACGCCTCCGAACTGGAATGCGAGATACATATACATCAATCCCCTGAGAAAACGCGCTTCCCCGGTCATTTCTGTGAGCCTGGGCTCCTGGACATTGGCTTTGCCGACATTTTCGAGGAGATAATTCGTTCTGTTGATAGCGGCAAATAAATTGCCCCAGTTTGTTCTCAGCGTCTGATTCTGGCTGGTCACGCCGAGCAGTCCGAAAGGTGAATAATTCACATCTGCAAAAGACTCCGCGGTCAGCAATTCATCCGTGCCCGGATTTCCGGTAAGATTTCCTGCTTCGCCCTGGAAACAGGTGTTGTGCAATGCGCTGTAACATCCTACCAGTCCAAGCTCTGCATTATCTGCATTTTTATATAAATTATCAACTGTTATGAAAGAATATTGACTGGTGTCAAGGAATTTCTTGACACAGGAAGAAAATAATGCTGCTATTAAAAAAATAAATATGATGCGCTTGTTCATGACTGCCATTTTAAAAAGTGAGATTTAAACCGAAGATGTAGGCTTTCGCTCTTGGGTATGAGATCATGTCAACTCCCTGCATGAGTGGATTTCCTGATTGCACTTCCGGATCGAAGCCGGAATATTTCGTCCATGTATGCAGGTTGGTACCGCTTAGATAAACATGCAATCCCTGGATTCTCAATTTTCTAAGAAAATTATCGTTGAATGTATAGCCGATTGAAAGATTCTTTAATCTTAGATACGATGCATCTTCAACATAGTAATCCGATACAAGTCTTGAATTGGTATTGATCGAATTAAGATCCCCATATTTATTTGTCGGATTATCCGGTGTCCACCTGTTGTAATAAAAATCCCTGGTGACATTCATCCATGTCGAAGGGTAAGCAGCCTCCAGTGGGTACTTGGACACGTTCATCAACTGGTTGCCGTAAGACCCTTCGAAGAAAATATTCAGATCGAAATTTCCGAAGTGGAGTGTATTGTTGACACCACCAAAGAATTTCGGGGCGCTTCTGCTGATCGTTGTTCTGTCATTATCGAGGTCCACCATATTGTCGCCGCTCAGGTCTTTGAACTTTGAAAACCCAGGCCTGACATTAATACCTTTCAGGCTTACAACGCCATCTTTTAAAACATAGTTCCTATCGGCATGGGGAATGGAAGGATCGCTGTTGTTTTGCCAGGTGAAATCACTGATCTGGTAAACGCCATCGTATTTATATCCATAGCCTGTTCCGATCGGCTGCCCAACCGTCACCCTTCCCACATTATCTATCCAACTGCCTCCAACGATCACGGGAATGAAATCAAGGTTGCCGATATTTTTCACAACGTTTGTATTGCTGCTGAATGTGACAGTAGTTTCCCAACCGAAATCTTTCCTGTCAATGTTTTTCGTGGTGAGCAGCACTTCAATCCCCTTATTTCCTATTGCACCGATATTCATCCATTGTGTGCTGTAACCTGTTCTTGCAGGAACATATGCTTCGATAAGCATGTCCTTTGTCTGTTTGTTATAGAGGTCAACGGTAAGTCCCACCCTGTTATGAAATAACCCGAGATCAACGCCCACGTTAAACTGGGTGGTGGTTTCCCATCTCAGGTCCGGGTTTTCCCGCGAAGAAGGAGCAAATCCCAGGACAGCTTCATAATAGGCATTTCCAAGTGTTGGCAGGTACCTGAAAGAGGGAATTCTTTCATTGCCGGTCGCTCCGTAGCTTGCCCTTAATTTAAGATTACTGATACTCCTGCTGTTTTTCAGGAAGGATTCATCGGAAGCGATCCATGCATAGGCAAATGAAGGGAAATATCCGAATCGTTTTCCTTTTCCAAATTTATCTGAGCCATCTGCCCGGAACGTTGCCGTGAAGAGATGGCGGCTCAGCAAACTGTAATTTATCCTTCCGAAATAAGATATTCTCCTGCTGATATCCCTTGAAGAGCTTGAGCCTTTGGCTATCGAACCTTTTGAAATATCATCAATGCCCGTTTCTTCATTGGCAAAATTTGACTTTGAAACACTGAAATATTCAAAATCATACTGGCCCACTTCCATTGCAAGCATGGCGCTAATAGAATGTATTGAACCCAGCTTCTTTTCATAAACAAGCTGGTTTGTATTATTGATATACCTCGACTTGCTGCTCTGCAATGTGCCGACTCCCCTGTCGATAACGCCCCAATCCGTATTTTTTCCGTAGAATTCCTTTCCTTTTGAGTCGGTCCAGATAGTTCCTGCAACCAGGTTCAATGAAAGATCGGAAGTGATTTTATAATTCAGGGTGGCGTTAACCATATTCTGCAGCGTAACCATCGATTTATACGCCTGTTCGATCATACTCAATGGAGAGAAATAACCCGACGTGCGGTCCCACAGCGGATCATAAAAATCAATGGGTCTTGATTCAATAAGGTTCTGTACCACTCCGTTAAACAACCCGGCGCCGCCGCCACTATGACTTGCCCCGTCGAAGACATTATCCGAAGTGCTCATATTCAATCCTATCTTCAGTCTTTGCCCGAAGTCGCGGTTGAGATTCATCCTCAGGGTGAAGCGCCTGTTATCATTTCCTTTCACGATCGCATCCTGGTCGAGGAAACCCAATGCGGCGGAATAAGTTGTTCCATTGCCGCTTCCGCTCAGGGAAATATTATGGCTCTGCATGAAAGCGGGATGCAGGATCTCTTTTTGATAATCATGTTTTTTGAGAGAATCGAGATCTCTTGGTGTGTCCAGATCGTTATACGATCCGTCTTTGTTGGTATCGTAATAGAACAACGCAGAATTCGGCTGCACCTCTTTCATAAACCGGATATATTCATCAGCGCTAAGTATGTCGAGCCTTTTGGTGGCTTTTGCCACACCCACATAACCGTCATATACAATTCTGGGCGCTCCCGCCTTCCCGGTTTTGGTGGTGATGATGATCACTCCGTTCGCGCCGCGTGAACCATAGATGGCCGTTGCAGAAGCATCTTTCAGCACATCGATCGATTCGATATCATTTGGGTTGATATTTGAAAGTGGATTGGAAACCGTTTTGTTCCCGATATTGGCCGTTACCATTTCGCTGCTGTTGGCATCGTACGGCACCCCATCGATCACATATAACGGTGTTGACCCGGCATAAATGGAATTTGCGCCACGTATAGAGATATTCATTGCAGCACCGGGCTCTCCCGAGCTGGCAGAGACCTGGACACCTGCAATCTTTCCCTGGATCGCCTCCTGGAAGGTGGGCACTTTTGTCCTGGTGATCTCTTCCGATTGTATGCTGGCTATCGAACCTGTAAGATCGCGTCTTTTCTGCCTGCCATAGCCGATAACAACAATCTGGTCGAGATTGCGCACCTGTTTGTTCAGCACAATATTGATAACGTTGCGCGAATTTACCAGGCTCTCCTGCGTTTCATATCCTACAAAAGTGAAAATCAGCGCGCGGTCTTTTTTGGTAAGACTGATCCTGTAATTTCCATTCGCATCCGTTACAGCATTTCTCTGCGAAAATTTGATGTTGACCGTCACTCCCTCCAGCGGCTCGCCCTGTTCGTTGGTCACTCGGCCCATCACCGTTATGAGGGTGTCTATAAGTGGAAAAACAACTTTGTCGGAAATTATCTTTTCGCTGCGCCGATGCAGCATAATCGTATTGGCTTCGATAGTGTAGTCAAGCGGCTGATTTTTAAATACCAGGTTCAGGAAGTCCTTCAATGGCATTCTTGAAACATCAACGGAAACAGGATTTGCGCCGGTCAGGTCGGAAATGTTGTAAAAAACAACAAAGCCCGTTTGCTCTTTGATAACTGAAAAAACTTTCTTTAATGCTGCGTTTTTCGTGGCAAGAGTGATCGTTTGGGACCGGCAATTGGCATGGACGTTTAAGAAAGCGGCAGTTAGTAAAACAATGGTCAGTTTCATCGCTAACAGCGTTTTGATGAGATTGCGGCGCCTCAGCCAGGCTGACCTGCGGCCAGTAACAGTTTTTTGCATAAATTGCAACGTTTGGTTGTTAAAATATTCGTTTACAAGGCGATCTTTGAATTAACCGAACTCCCGACCGGAAGTGTTACGACCACTCCCGGTTTTTTAATTCGGTTAATCCATTAAAATATAACTCTACATTTTTACAGATAAGGAAATCAATAATTTTTACGGCAT
>JBGAJL010000035.1:0-35944 GCA_044224935.1 Flavitalea sp. | reverse complement strand
CCTGGCCCGCACGCGATACCAGTATTTGGTATTCGCTGTCAGATTCGAATCCGAATAGGTAACCGTATTTGCGGGCAAAGAAATGGTCGTAATATTTTTAGAAAAAACAGAATCCGTTGCCCGTGTCAGTTCATAGCCATCTGCACTGTTTTCATTGTTTGTCCTGTCGTTCCAGGAGAGGTTGACAGTCGATTTATCGACCGCTTCGGCATACAGGTGTTCGGGATTCAATAAAGAAACGGAAGTGGCATATTCTTCAATAACCAATCCGTTGAGATAAGTTTTCTGCGCGTCATTGGCTTTTGTAATACTCACAAGCAACTCGCCGTTTGCATCGGGCACCAGGTTGTTCAGGTTGGCGGAACGCTGCATATTATACCGGGCATTCAGCAAAGCAGACTGGCTGCCGGCAGTGTAGGTAGCGTTGGCTGTAATTCCTTCATTCTGACTTCCCACGAATACAAGATTATATTGTTTAGACCTGTCGAGGCCGCTGATCTTAATCTGTTTCGGACTGGCGCTGCTGTCTACCAGTCCGCTTTGCAGTACATCATCAGGAAACACACCGCTGCCATCACCGGTAATATGTCCCATCGTACCCGTCGTTGACCATCCATTAACCGTAGTAATGCTGATACCGGTAGCGGTATTTGTTTCGTCGTTAATATTGGAAAGCTTATCGTTATCTGCACGCGTGCCGAGCCAGTTATTCCATGGGGCGGCGGCGGCTTTTGCTGCATCGCCAAAATTCACATACATCGACCTGCTGGCTTTATCTCCAACGGTTATTGTAATGGTAACCGAAGAGGCTTTGCCGTGATTATCGGTTGCGATAACCGTTAAATTATATACGCCTGCATTGTCCGATGACGGGGCCGCCCTAATAGTGTATTCACCCACAGAAGGGTGTAGTACACTGATAAATGCCGGCCTGTTGGGCATCGAAACGGTTATATAGTCGCCGGGATCATCCGTTACGGTAAACGACAGGGATTTTGTGTCGCCCACCCGTACAAAAATATTATCGAGGTCATGGATAACAGGAGCATTATTACCTGCTGCGATAGCGGCAGTGTCGCTTGAATTGCTCTGGCCCGCACCATTTATTGCTGCAACAAAATAATAATAGCTGCCTGCGGCGGCAGCTGTGGTATCCGTATAGGCATTACTGTTAGCCGGTAAGGTATCAAGCCGGGTAAACACCTGGTTATCTGTGGAGCGGAAAATAATAAATCCTGTTTCGTTCGCCGAATTATCCGACCAGTTCAATGCCACATTCCCATTGGGAGCGATAGCAGCTGTTAAATCAGTGGGAGGAACCGGTGTGGCCGGCAATGCAGAAGTGGTTGCAGAAACACTTTTCGAATAGGAAGACTGATCCGTTGCGGCGATGGCTCTTATTTTATAGAAATACGTTTTTGACGCCACCAGGCCCGAATCCGTGAATGTGGTATCGTTCGCAGGAGCGGTTGCAACCGGCATATAAGTGCCCCCTTCAGTGAGTGAGCGTACAATTTCGTAACCTGTTTCATTGGAAAGCGTATCCGACCAGGTCAGTTTAATTTCGGTATAGTTCAGTGATGTTGCACTAAATGAAGAAGGAACGCCGGGAGTATACAGCGGCGCTTTACCACTTATATTCAGTATGGCCTGGTTGCTTGGTGCAGAAACATTTCCGGCACTATCAGCAGCCGTTATATAAAAGGTATAAAATTGGGTCGAATCGAGCTGGTCGATAGTGAACTGAAGCAATGTTGTTGAATATAATTTCTGTCCGTTCACGTAAATATCATACCGGCTCACACCTACATTATCGGTTGAAGCATTCCAGGTGAGCAACGCAGCGCTATCTGATTTTGCAGTCGCTTTTAAATCAGAAGGTGCAGTAGGAGCGGTTTTGTCTGTTATCGATTTGGCCGCCGCCTCGTTACTTCCAACGGAAGCGCCGGTTCCATTTACCGCACGTACTTTATAATAATAAATCGTGTTAGTGGTCAGCCCGCTATCCCTGAACGTTTTAACAGAAGCGCCCAGTAATCTTACAAACTGGTACGGCCCCCCCGAGGTAGTGCTGCGATACATTTCAAATCCCGACTGTGCGTCTGTGGCGCCGCCGCTCGCCTGGTTCCAGTCGAGTTTGACGACGCTTTGAGAAAGTGGAACGGCGGTCAGATCGGTAGCCGCATTAGGTTTCGGCTCACCGTTGGCATTTATAACCGCAAAGTCTGGTGAAAACTGTGTGCTGCAACCATATTGTTCTGTATAGCTTGCTTTGTACACACCTACCGGCGCATTATATAATTGATTTGTATCGACCAGTTTAGTATCGCTGCTCGTGAACCAGCGGTAGTTCAGGAATCCATCGGCAAGCGTAAGCGGAACGGTGGTACTGCCATCGAGTGCGGGTAATACCTTACTGTGCGCACCGGCTACCTGGATCGGTTGTGTCTGTGTAGTACTTTTTGATTTAATGATGGCAGGCTTCGGTGACCATACAGACCAGTCGGAATCGGCCTTTCTTTTAAACCTCGCACGGTAAACACCGAAAGAGTTTACGGTAATTTCATTACCGGCAAACGCGAGTATGGGGCTGTGATCGATGATCTGGGTATCGCGGTCAACGACGGTAGCAATTGTTTTACCATCCTTTTGCCATTCATATGCATAGAAGCCTGCCGTGAGGCCGAGCTTTGCATTTACATCCGATGGATTACAAAATTCGTTATGCTGGAAAAAAACGAGTGGGTTCGCTTTGTGCGCTGCAAGCATTTCGGGAATATAATCCGGAAGAGCCCAATGCTGTGACCAGCAGTTATGACCCAGATCGGGGAATATTGTATAGCGGATATCGGCACCGATATCCTGCATGGCCTTAAGACACTGCTGCGCCTGCGCAGGGGAAGGCTCGGGGTCGAGTCCGCCCGTTGCAAACCAGATGGGAATATGAACGAATTTAGCTTTGTTGGTGGTAGGCCCCCAGCAGGACGTGGGCATGATCTTCGCGAGGGTCTTTGGCCAGCCGCCAGCCATACGGAAACAGCCGTAGCCGCCACCCGATAACCCGTTGGCCACTACCCGGTCGATATCCGCGCGCGCATATTTCACGAGTGAATCGATGATGGCGACCATCGCATCGAAATCGGCTCCGGGAGCGTTGAGCCATCCGGAAAAACATCCATTATCGATAACAAATTGCGGGTAGAGCAGGAACCCGTCAAAAATTCCTTTATTCACTTTGTCGCGAAAAAATTTACCGCCCAGCCAAATGGGTCGCTCATTATTATAAATGCCGCCATTGGTAGGACATCCCACTTCGCCCCCTCCATGCAGAAACAACATCACGGGATATTTTTTACTGGCACTATCGGGGTTAGAATAGCTTTTAGGGAATTTCAACCTGAAAGCCAGCCCCTGGCCCTTATAATTTATAAAATATTGCTTGAAGGAAGAAGCGTCAAAAGTATCGGAGCCAATGCTGACACCCACTACCGGCGTACTCACCCATTTCTGCAAACCGGGGATAGAGGGATCAGGGTGCGTAGGAGTTCCCAAAGCGGCTTTGGAGTCATAACGTACAATAGGATCAGTCGGGTCAAACACATTTTGCCCAAATGAGTATTCAATAAAACCCAATACCCAGGCTACAAACAGTACAATTCTTTTCATAAGAGCTTATTGCTGGCCATTAATTTACGTGCTACCAATCATTCATAACATCATATCTGACTAACACGAAGCGGATTGCAAAGGATGTATCGGTTTTAGCAGATAATTTAAGGACAAACTAGTGGAATTACCGGAAATGAACCCGGGGAGCTTCAAAGGAATTGGAGGAAACTAAACCTAAAAGTAATGCTTAAAAACCGACCGTCATAGTAAACCAGGAAAAAAATTTCACCCGTATTATCTTTATAAATAATAATATGTATTGAATGGACGAAAAGGATTTCAGGCAGGTAAGACAGGCACGGCGGGCCACTTCTTTTATTTTTCTGCTTTGCGGCGTAGGCGTCGCGAGCTGGGCGCCAATGGTTCCGCTTGCAAAGCTCAGATTGGGAATTAATGAAGCCGATCTGGGACTGATATTGCTGTACCTGGGCGCGGGCGCTATTCTTACCATGCCCCTGGCAGGCATACTAATCGGAAGAATGGGCGTTGGGAAAGTGATCCTGCTTTCCTGTGTGATCATGGCGCTGATGCTGCCGTTATTAACGATAATCAATACTTCGCCGGGATTAGGTATTGCGCTTTTTATTTTCGGAAGCAGCGTGGGTGCGCTGGATGTGGCGATGAATTCACACGCAGTTGTGGTGGAACAAAAGCTGGCCCGTCCCGTCATGTCGTCTTTTCACGCGCTGTTCAGCGTGGGCGGGCTAAGCGGTTCGATCGGCTTCGGGTTATTGATGCTGACCGGCCTGTCTCCTACCGCGGCCGCAATTGTTATTTCATTTTTTATCCTGGTTGTTGCGCTGGTGCAATATAAATTCCTGTTGCCGGTCGATTCAAATGATACCGGAGAGCATTCACTTCGTTTTCCACGCGGTCCCGTGATCCTTCTGGGCATTTTCTGCTTTATATTTTTTCTATCCGAAGGCGCCATGCTCGATTGGAGCGGATTATTTCTGAAAGAATACCGGGGCTTCGGCCAGGCGATGGCCGGAGCGGGATATGCCGTATTTTCCGTGGCCATGGCCATTATGCGTTTTTCAGGAGATGGGCTCGTGCACAGATATGGTGCAAATAAAGTTGTGCTGTATGGCGCGTTGCTTGCTGCCGCGGGACTCATCATCGCGCTGTTTGTGCCGGGCACCGTTGCTACATTGGGCGGTTTTATGATGGTGGGCTTTGGTGCTGCTAATATTGTTCCTATATTATTCAGTGCGGCGGGTAATATGCAGGGGTATTCCCCCGGTATCGCCCTGGCTGCCGTTACCACTCTCGGCTATGCCGGCCAGCTGGCCGGCCCCGCACTAATCGGCTTCGTTGCTTTTTATATTCAATTGCCGCTCGCGCTTGCGTTATTGAGCATCCCGATGATCGCCACCGGAGTTTTTTTCCGGAGGGCACGAAAATAATTTTAAGTACCAGACAGAATTAATTCTTCCCCCTGCTGTAACTTTTTTCTTAGCTGCTGCGTCCTATCGCAGATTACTGAAATTTCTGGGGAGACGCTGGAAACCGGCGAAACGAAAAAAATCGTTACCGTACACGGCGATATTATTAAATTGCGGGCAATCATTTTTTCGTCTTCCTTATATTCAGAATTATTGCAAACCTGTTTCCTGAGGCTTTCAACATTTTTCTTCTCATACAGTTCTCTAATGATTGGAATATGGCCGGGAATAGTCTTGTTCCTGGCCTCTTCCACAAATCATGTACCCAGTTATTTATTCGCAGCAGTCGGCTTAGAGTGATTTCCGCAGGGTGAGCTTTATCGGCACGGCGATTTTTTCCGTGCCGCCGTTAACCAGTTGTTCTGCGGCCAGTTCACCCATCTTTCTGAAATCAGTTGAAATGGTCGTAATACCCTCGAGCAGCACTTCCTTCAAAGGGGTTTCGTTATACGAAATGATCCCCACGTCTTTTCCGATACGCAGCGTTGTCGTTTTAATCTTCTGGATGATCCTTGCAAGATCGTCATCCGACAAAACGATAAAAACATCTCCCCGCCGCACCGGGAGACCGGCGTCGAGGCCGGTATGCACGTTAAATGCAAAATCGTTGCCGGCGCAAAAATCCTCGAATCCCTTCCGGATCTCCGGCGGATAATAACTGTGGTCGGGATATACCAGTTGCAGGGAGGAATATGCTTTCAATGATTTCTTCGCTTCCGCAAGAGCATGATAAATGTCTTTGCCAAAATCTTCATACACGCAGGCATGGTCCGTATGTACGCCGGCAATCCGTTTGTTTAGCAGCATCAACTGGCTTCCGCCCAGATGTTTATCAATTATCCCGGCCACCTGTTCCGGATCATCTGAAAGATGAGGAATGATAACATAATGCGTGTAGCCATGGGCCTTCGTTTCCAGCAGATGACGGAATAATTGCAGATCGTTGTTATATACATGCAGATCGATTTCCGTGCGGTCCTTGAAAGACTGGCTGAATGCATCATACAGCAGTCGCTTATGTGAGCCGAGTTTATTAAACAACAGGAATATCCTGTACAGTGGGATGGGCCCGCTGGTATTGACTACGTTCGATTTGCCCTGTGCCGCCACGATGATATTTCTTTTTTTAAGAAAATCATACGCTTTTTTTGCTGTATCGAAAGAAATGCCCAGTTCTCCGCTAAGCTTCCGCAGGGAAGGAAGCTGTTCGCCTTTGACGAACTGCCTTTGCTCTATGGCCCTGATCACCCCGTCTGTTACCTGCAGGTATTTGGGCCGGGATGAGCGCTGATCGATTGGAATAATGTCCTTGATGCCTGAAGCTTTCATATGAATGATCTCAATCAATCCGAAAATTAGGCCTTTTGCGATAAAAACCAGCCCGGTTCCGGCAACGTTATCAGTATTGAGATACGAAAATATTAAAATCAATGCGCCGGAAGAGCGTATGTTAATAATAAATTAAATAACTTACCTGCTTTTATAACTGCTTGAAAAGTTTGCCGCATTTATGAATAGCCTGGTACTGAAAGATTACATTGTTTTTTTTATTTATTTTATTGTTGTCGCTTCTTACGGATATTGGATCTACCGTAAAAAGAAAAAAGCATCGACCGACACCAAAGATTTCTTTCTCGCCGAAGGCTCGCTTACCTGGTGGGCGATAGGTGCATCGTTAATTGCATCAAATATCTCCGCTGAGCAGTTTATAGGTATGAGTGGTGACGGGTATTTTGTTGGTATCGCTATTTCCGCTTATGAGTGGATTGCTGCGCTGGCGCTGATCATTATCGCGATATGGTTCATTCCCGTGTATCTCAAAAACAAGATATACACCATGCCGCAGTTTCTTACGAGAAGATATAATGAAACGGTGGCATTGATCATGGCCGTGTTCTGGCTTTTCTTATACGTGTTCGTGAACCTTACCTCCATCCTTTACCTGGGCTCGGTTGCCATTAATGGATTACTGGGGGGAGCTTACCTGCACCAGGTGATGCTGGCCCTGGCCATATTTGCTCTCATCATCACTATGGGCGGTATGAAAGTAATCGGCTTTACCGATGTGATCCAGGTGGGTGTATTGATTATAGGCGGCCTTGCGACTACTTATCTGGCGTTAACCATCGTTGCCGAACGATTCGGTGTAGGTGCCAGTGCGCTTGCAGGTTTTAAGGTGCTGATGCAACAGGCGCCGGATCATTTTCATATGATCGTTCCGCGTCCCACCGCCGAATCTTCGCAGGCAGACATAGATAAATACCTGCTGATGCCCGGCGTGCTCATGTATTTTGCGGGTCAGTGGATCGTGAACCTGAACTACTGGGGCTGCAACCAATACATTACCCAGCGTGCCCTGGGCGCCGATTTGAAAACCGCGCGCACGGGGCTGTTGTTTGCATCCTTTCTTAAACTGCTCATGCCGGTTATCGTGATGCTTCCGGGTATCGCTGCCTATGTACTATATAAAAATGGTCATCTTCCACAGCTGGCTGGCGGCAGCAAAGACGGCGCTTATTCTGCCATCCTTGGGTTTTTGCCGGGTGGCCTGAAGGGTTTATCCATTGCTGCCCTGACGGCCGCAATTGTGGCCTCGCTGGCCGGAAAAGTAAACAGCATCTCTACCATTTACGTATTGGATATTCATAAGAAATATTTCAACAAAGATGCCGATGAAAAGAAGATGGTGCGTATGGGGCGGCTCACTGTAGTGATTTCGATGATCATCGCGGTACTCTTTACCTGGAAGGATACGCTCGGTATCGGCGGAGAAGGCGGATTTACTTTTATACAGAAATATACCGGCTTCATCAGCCCGGGTGTTTTCTCCATGTTTATCCTTGGCATGTTCTGGAAAAGAACAACAGGCGCCGCGGCAATTGCGGGCGTGATTACGGGATTTGTGTTATCGGTGATATTTAATGTCTATGCTCCTGAATGGTTCGGGCATGAAACCTGGTTATACACGTCTTATCCAACTACGGAGATGATCCGGGGCGTGGCCACTACCGTATGGCGGATACCGTTCCTGCTCTGTATGGGTTATTCATTCTTCTTTACGATAGCCATTATGGTAGCCATGAGCCTGGCGGGACCGAAAATCAATCCGAAGGCTTTTGATCTCGACAAGAAAATGTTCTCGCTGGCGCCTTCAACGCTTGTGCTGATCATCCTGGCCCTGATCACGCTTTCGCTGCTTTATATTCGTTTCTGGTAGGTTATTTTGAGGTTTTTCCGCTTTTTAAAACTGCGTTATATGCTACTCAAAAACGAGCATATTTGCTTTAAATATAGAGCAGGCTCGAAAATTGAATTTTTCACTCCTTCGGTTTCATTAGCGGGCCGGCGAAACTTTTTCATGCAAAACCTATTCGAGACAAATAAGAAGATTATTTACCAGGACAGCGTTCGTTATTGTGCGCTCAGAGAGAAATAACATAAATAACAGAACTCGCCATTCTCCTGTTGGAGAGGGCTTTCAGATTCGAGCGGAAGCCATTCCAGAATCCGCGTATGATAGCAGGAGAGCCCGTTTTGTATTTTTCACTAAGCAGGCTTACGTAGAAGCTGTCGAACCACATGGGATGAATACTTTCTATCCTGCACCCGTGCGACACGATCAATTCCGTCATGGCCGCAGGTGAGAAATGATAGAGATGCCGCGGCACATCATAAGCCGCCCAGTAAGCGCCATAATATTTCGCATCATAAGAAGTATAATTCGGTACCGCGATAACGATCCTGCCCCCTTCCCTGCATAAATACTTCAGCTGTTCGATGTAACGGTGCAACTCATGCACATGCTCAAGCACGTGCCACATCGTGATAACATCAAAGCTTTTTGGCTGAAACTGAAATAAATGTTCCGAAGCGTTTAATACGATATTATGCAGCGACTTCGCATTTTCAATAGCCTGTACATCGGGCTCCACTCCTTCCACCTTCCATCCTTCATTTCTCATTTCGTTCAGAAATGCCCCGGTTCCCGCGCCAATATCGAGCAGGGCGCCCTCTTTTTTGCCCGTTATCTTCTCTATAAATCTTCTTTTCGAATGCAGTGTGTAGCGGCGCACGAAAAGATATAAAGAATTGATGAAGCCCTTCCTGGTATTGCTATGCGAAATATAATTTTCGGATTGATAATAAGCGCCTATCTCCGAAGCTTCGGGAACATCCTGGGTAAACCGCAGGCAACAACCGGCGCACTGCCACACTTCGAACAGCCGCCCGGAAACAGTATTGTCTTTTGCAACCAGTGCCTTGCTGATGGCTGCCGATCCGCATGCCGGGCATTGGTTGTAATGGATCATCGGGTATTGATGGGTTGATGATTTCCAAAAGGCGCTTCAGAACCGTTATGATAATAATGAAAGCCGATAGCGAGCAATGCCGCTGCCGCAATGATCAGCGCATATATCCACCAGGAGGTTTTCCTCTGCGGAGTTTCCTGCAGGTAGCCGCTCATTTCCACGGTAGTGGTTTGCTTATCTCCCACCAGCATCGTATGTTTTGCATCGATCCGGATAACCCGTTCTGCAGGCACAGCAATATCACAGGTCTTCAGGGGGCCGGCAGGTTCAAACATAATTTCTCCCGACCCGGCTCTTTTCAACAGCCCGATGCCCTCGAGGTTCACACTGTTTTCCGTTCCGATAGCATTGCGGATACCGAGGGCCCATTCATTATATAGTTTAATCGCTTCGTGTTCGGGCATTCTTTTCTTAGCCGACAGGTAGATGAAAAAATCCCTCCCTGGCGCATCGAAATATTTATCGAAACGGTAATGATAAGCAGGTGGAATCAATTGTTTGTTGATGTAATCCGACTGCGCGGGAATCCTTTCCACGTAGATCGTTCCCAATCCCGGGATACTCACACTTTTGTGCTGCAATAAATAATCATTTATCAAACGTATCATCCTTAACCGGCAAGATAAAAAAATTATTGGTTGAACGAGTAGATCAACCCTCCGAGGATATTAAATCCGAAAACCTGGTACTGGTTCCAGCGCTGGTATTTATCGTTGAATAAATTGTTCATCTGCAGCCAGGCGCTGAAATTTTTTGAGATCCGGAATTCTGCACCCACATTCATGTCCAATGCAGGATCGTTTTTATAGGCCAAACCGTTTTTACCCCTGTAAGCCGGTGAATCGAAAGCCCATAGCTCCGTTTTCAGGAAAAGGTCTCTGAGAATCTCATATTTCACCGAAGCGGTAAGTTCCAGGGGAATCATGCCCCAGGCTTTGAGCTCTGTTTTGGTATAGAAAAAGTTCCAGTTGAAAATACCTTTGGCGCTCAATTTTTCACCTAAACGATATTCCGCCTCGCCATGAAAGTTAAGCACTGAAAGCCTGTCTTCATAAACAATATGGAATGTCTTTCCATCAAGGGTATCATTCACGAACAACGGCATATTACGCTGCTGGCGGAAACCGGCCTTGGCAGAATAACTGAAGTGGTTACCTGCAGACCCTTTAAAGCCGGCATAAAACTCGGTGATGCGTGTATTTTTTAAGGAATCGGGCTGCGCCAGCCAGGGATTAACGGCAGCGAAGCGGGTGTACGAACCTTTATCATAATAACCGATCCATCCGAGTTGTACGGTAAAGCGCTGATCGGAAGTGGTAATATCGGCCATCGCATTGGGCATCATGTGAAAATCTCCCCGATCCCAGGAAGGAATAACCCCTGCATGCAAATAGAGATTGGGGGTTTTCAGCAACACCGTTGGTGAAACCATGAAAATATTATTATTCTCCGTTTTCTTAACGGCCCCGTCGTTGCGGTAGTTGGTAAGATCGGCAGTAATGCCCAGATCAAATGCAGTTGACTTACCGAAATTCTTTTGCACGGGAAGATTGAATACGCTGTTCGCCTCGGTTGCCCTGGGCGAATGATTATCGGTCATCACGGAAATTCTTGCGGAAGGATTGTAACTCAATCCAAAATCGGTGGGCACGATATTTCTCAGGCTCACCCGGCCTTCTATCGTTTCAAATCGTTGTCTCAGCTGGTCTTTTGTAAAACGAAGCGTATCGGGATTGTATCCATACAGGAAATAATCGTTGCTGGTAAAGCCGAGCCCCGCGTTCCATTCCAGGTTTTTTGGCGTTTTATACGTGAGCATGGCACCCACTTTCACCTGGCTGTTTTTCTGAAAAGGCTTGTCGCCTTTTGAATTCAAATAATCGGCGAATACGTTTACAAAAGTGTTTTCGCCATCGCCGAAGCTGAACCCCGATTTAAGGTAAGGCTGGTGTACATTGCCGAGGCCCAGTTTAATGAAATTACTATATCCCCAGTCGGTTGATGAATCGGCGGGTATAGACACCGGCTTCAGGTCCGCAGGCTGATAGGCAAATAATAAATTTTCAGCGGGAATAGTATACGTCAGTTTCGGTTTCGAGGTATCGTTACCGGCAGGCGCTGCATTGAAATTTACTTTAGACGATTCGCGCAGCACCGGCTTAAAAGTAGAAGTGATGTCAATGGTTTTGCGCCGCGTGGTATCCTGCGCAAAAATATGGCACGCTGCTATGCTAAGCCCGATAACAAGTAAAATTGGTTTCTTCATCTGCTTTTAATTACTGTTCTACCTTACTGGATTTACCTTCTTCTTCCGTGATCTGCTTTAACTTCCGATCTGCCTCCTGCCTGAGTTCTTCAATTTTTGCGTTGTCCACTACGCTCTTATAGGTTGCTTTTGCATTGAAGAGATCCTTTTCCCTGTAATAAATATCGCCAAGCAGGATGTATGCTTTTGTTACCCATTGCTCATACGAACCTGATTTTTTGATCACTTCGAAAGCCGCTTTTTCGGCATCGCTATTCCTGCCCTGGGCAAAGAAGCAGTTCGCTATCTCGTACCTGGCTTCCGCGCCATAAGCCGATTTGCTCAGGGAAGCAACCGTTCTGAAACTGGTGATCGCTTTATCGTATTCGTTGCTGATCTGCGCCGATTTTGCAATGGCCATATTGGCAAGTACCTTATCATCAGTACCCGCACTTTTTTCTGCCAGCAGGTCCTTTGCATTGGCTACCGCATCGCTCCATTTTTGGAGCTGATACTGGCTGCGCAGCAGTCCGCGCATGGCTTCCAGCCTGGATTCCTGCCCGCTCGCAAATTGTTTCAGCTTCGTGAAATATTTCTCCGCCTCGTCATATTTTTTCAGTTCGAAGAAATTAATGCGGGCCGCCTGCAGCAAAGACCGCTCTCCAAATTTATGCGGCACGCGGTCGGCAAGGGTTTCATAACCACTGACCGCTTTTTCGTAATTTTTTTCGTTATAATAGATCTCACTTTTGTAGTACAGCGCTTCAAGCGAATATTTTCCTTCAGGAAATTTTGCCAGGTAGTCTTCGAATTTTTTTACGGCTCCCGAAAAGTTGCCGTTATTAAATTGCACCTCCGCTTCCTGGTAGGCCAGCGCATCTTCCTGCGAAGGAGAAATGTCTTTGCCCATACTGCGCGCGAAATTGACATAGTCGGCCGTTTTGCCTTCATCGATATAGATCGATTTGGCATTGTCCAATGCAGATTGCGCTTCCGGAGAATTGGGAAACTGTTGCAATAGCGCCGTGTACTGGTTCAGCGCTTCCTTATTATTATTCAGATTATAATAAGCGATGCCCGATCTTAAATAAGCCTTTGGCTTAAGAGAAATATTAGGATCGTTGATCACATTTTTCAGGAAAGGAATGGCTTCCTGGTATTGCTCATTGGCCAGATAGGTATTTGCAATTTCCATGTTCGCATCGGGGCCCAGCGGCGAAGTGGGGAATTTCCGGATCATATTCGAAAGCAATGCAATTTTGCCCGGACCATTATTTACGCCCGTAATCATCGCCTTCTGAAAAGTGGCATAATCCGCAGAGGCCCACGAATAGTCGAGTATTTTGTTATACATGCTTTCCGCCTTGCGATAGTCTTTGTTCATGAAGTAACAATCTGCACTGCGCACATAAGCATCCTGTTCAATGGACGAAGCGTTGATCTTTGGATTAGTGATGATCTGTTCAAAAAAGCCAAGCGCCTGCGGATAGTTTTCCTTTTTTAAAAAACAATATCCCAAATTATATTTCGCATTTTGCGGGGACACTTCGCCACTGACCATCCCGCTTTTCAGGTATTCAAAATAATACCTGATCGCTTCATCTAAATTATTGGTGCGATAGGCCACTTCACCTTTCCAGAATTGCACCAGTGGTAATACCGGGGCATTGAACGGATCTTTTTCTGCTTTCGATAACAATGCGGACGCGGCCGGCAGTTCGCCATCGTTGATAAGTTCGGTAGCTCTTCCGTATAATATTTTCGGGTATAACTGCTTTGCCGAAAGCGAAGGGTTTTTCATTCCCTCCATTAATGTAAGCGCATCCTGGTAATTGCTGGTATTGGTAAGCACCGACACCAGCAGATCCTTTGCCTCGGGATTATATTCCGAATTCGGATAAGTGTTGATGAATTTCTGCAGCTCGTTCAATGCCACATCTGTAAATCCCAGCTCATATGATAATTTACCGTAGTTAAACATGGATATTTCGCGCTGCTTTGAATTACTGCTGTTGGAAGAGCAAAATAAAAATGCGTTGCGCGCATTGGCCTTCTGCCCCACTTTCAGGTACGCGTCTCCCAGCAGGTACATCGCATCCTGCGCAAGCGAATCTTCCTTTCCGCCCAATTGCTTAAATCCCTCAATAGCCTGATCCAGGTGATTGGTCTGATAATAACAGTAAGAAAGCTCGTACAAATCCTGCCGGCTCACTTTATCCGATTTATCCACAAATGCTTCGAGGTAGGGAAGCGCTTTGTCATATTGCTTTTTCTGAAAATAACTATGCCCTACCAGTTGCCTCATTTCGGTATCGTAATACTGGTTGCCCTTTTTCAATTTCGATTCGGCATAAGAAACCGCTTTATCCTGGTTGTTCAGCGAATATTCGATCGTTGAAATATAATAGGGAACCAGTTTTCCGTATCGCTCATTGTCCTCTACCACCCTGAAAGCGTCAAGCGCGTTAGGATAGTCGTGGCCGGCAAAAGCAATAAACCCGTAATAATAATTTGCATCCAGGTAATTTGGATCTTTGGGCATCTGCCGCGTGGTATTCAGCAGTGGCTTGGCCTGATTAAAACGCTGAACGGTAAAATAGGCATATCCCAGGTGAAATTTCAGGCTGGCGATTTCATCATTGGAAAGGTTTTCAATGTTCACTTTTTCATAAGCATCGATGGCTTTCGCAAAATCCTGCTTGCGGTAGTAATATTCTGCCAGGTGAAAACTCATCATCTGCACGAGCGGCGCATTATCTTCGAGGTCGATAAATTCCAGCGCCGTGTACACCGCACGCTCCTCGTTTTGCTTCAGGGCGCATACCGTTGTATAATACCGGAGTTCCTGGTAATTCAGGGCGTCATTGCTGCGGTCGGTAAGACGTGCCTGTTGCTGAAGATCTTTTAATATGGGATAGGCCAGGCTGTATTGCTGTTTCTGAAAAAATTCTTTGGCCTGGTTGAATGCCGCCTGCGGATCATTGATGAAGTAGGTTTGCTGCGCCGATGAATAATACGTGAGACCTATCATCAGTATTAAAACAGTCGCTTGCTTCATCTGGGTTATTGTTATTTTAAGGCCTTGCGGCGCGGATAATCCGATAAAGATTCTAAATTATTAAGAGTCAACCAAACATCGTTCCAAACAACTGTGGATAAGTAGGAGGATTAACAATTCATTTTCATAATTCAGCAAGCATTTAAACATTACATTTGACAAATTTTCAAATTATGAAAAAGCTCACAAGCATCAGTTACAGACCAGCAGCCTTTAATTTTGCACTGCTCGTTTTACGTGTAGTTGCGGGTGTATTGCTTGCAGCTCACGGATATTCCAAGCTGGCCAACTTCGAACAATTCAGCGGCCAGTTCATCAATTTTATGGGCCTCGGACCGAAGGTCTCTGTTTCGCTCGCGATCTTTGCGGAGTTCTTCTGCTCGGTCTTTGTGATATTAGGATTATTTACACGGCTCGCCACCATTCCCATCCTTATCACAATGGCCGTTGCCGTATTCAAGGGGCACAACGCAGATTTTTTCGGTAAGGCAGATCATCCCACCCTCTTTTTTGTTATCTTTTTTGCCATACTGCTGGTGGGTCCCGGTAAAGCAAGTATCGATGGCGCAATCAGCAAATAGAAATCGCTATGGACGAAGAAAAAGTGCAGGCTTCCATCATCACGATCGGTGATGAACTGATGATTGGGCAGGTGATAGATACCAACAGTGCGTTTATTGCCCAACAACTCAACCAGGCTGGCATCTGGATAAGAAGAAGGGTTGCCGTGGGAGATAATGAGAACGAAATGCGGAAGGCGCTCACGGAAGAAAGCCTTCACTCCAAACTTATACTTATTACCGGTGGCCTCGGCCCCACTGCTGATGATATCACCAAACCCTTCCTGTGCGATTATTTCGGCACTACGCTTATTATTAATGAAGATGTACTCAAACATGTGCAACATCTTTTTGAAATAGTACTGAAAAGGCCTTTCACGGAAAGAAATAAAAAACAGGCCGAAGTGCCCGCCACCTGCACGGTAATCCATAATGCAAGGGGCACAGCGCCCGGCATGTGGTTCGAGAAAGACGGTGTTGTGTATATATCCATGCCCGGTGTGCCTTTCGAAATGCAGGGAATGATGAGCGACCTGGTAATGCCGATGATCATAAAGAAATTCACAACCGGCAATATCATGCATCGCACGATGTTATTGGCCGACATCGGCGAATCCTTCCTGGCAGATCATATAGAGGAATGGGAAACTGCGCTGCCCGCCAATTTCAAACTGGCCTATTTGCCGAACCACGGGCTGATACGATTACGCATAACCGCCACCGGTAGTCAGGCGGATGAATTGCAGGAAAGCCTTACTACCCAGTTTGAACGGTTAAAAACCCTGGTAAAGGAATGGCTGGTGGCAGATGAGGATATTACCATGCAGCAGATGATCGGTAAAATGCTTAACAAAAGGAAAAAATTGCTGGGCACGGCCGAGAGTTGCACCGGTGGATATCTGGCTCACCTGTTTACGCGGGAAGCCGGCGCTTCGGATAAATTTAACGGCACGGTGGTGAGTTATTCCAATGAAGTAAAGAAAAATATTCTCGGTGTAAAACAGGAAACATTAGACACCGTAGGCGCCGTGAGCGAGGAAACAGTGATACAGATGGCACAGGGTGCACTCAGGGCGCTGAAAGTTGATTACGTTATTGCCACTTCAGGAATCATGGGCCCCGATGGCGGCAGCTATTCCAAACCGGTAGGCACGGTATGGGTAGCCGTTGGCAGCAACGATAAAATCATTACGCAACTGTTTCATTTCCGCTACGACCGGATGCGCAACATTGAAATGACCGCCAACCACGCTATGAACCTGTTGCGAAAATTCATGCTGCAGGACACCTACTAACATTTGTTAGTTTTATTTGGCCGCACAAATCGCAATTCCTTACTTTTGTGCGCGAAGGCCTTAGCTTTCAATTACGTTTAACCAATATAATCATATGGCAATAGTTGACCTGGTAATGCCAAAACTGGGCGAAAGCATAATGGAAGCTACGATCCTCAAGTGGCACAAGCACCCTGGAGACCAGGTTAAGATGGATGAAACGGTGCTGGATATTGCCACGGACAAAGTGGATAGTGAAGTGCCTTCCAGCGCAGAAGGTATTCTGGAAGAAGTGTTATACCAGGCAAATGATGTGGTACCTGTAGGCGCGGTGATCGCACGTATTCGCACTGCTGCCGCTGAAAAAGCAGTGCCCGTTTCCCCGGTTAACCAGCCTGCTTCAGGTAGTCACAACCAACCCTCCGCCGAACGTTACCAAGCTCCGGCACATGCAGCTATAAACGAATATAAACCAGCCATTGGCCAACGCTTTTATTCACCCCTTGTATTGAATATAGCCGCAAGCGAAGGCATCAGCATGCAGGAGCTGGAGTCCATCACAGGAACCGGAAGCGAGGGAAGAGTAAGCAAAAAAGATATCCTGCAATATATAGACGATAGAAAATCAGGACAATATTCATCGCCTGATAAGCAGCAAAACCACGCACACACAGGCAATAATTTCTCAGAAATAGCGGTCGCCACCCAGGAGAAAAACCCTGTTACGCCAGCAACACCGGTTTATTCGGGCAACGTGGAAATTATTGAAATGGACCGGATGCGGAAGATGATTGCGAAGCACATGGTTGAAAG
The DNA here is from genome assembly GCA_044224935.1 of Flavitalea sp. Classification (GTDB taxonomy): domain Bacteria; phylum Bacteroidota; class Bacteroidia; order Chitinophagales; family Chitinophagaceae; genus Flavitalea. The sequence continues at coordinate 18,570 of JBGAJL010000035.1, read as the reverse complement.
CATACATACCAGCCCGCATGTAACCAGCTTTGCAGAAGCAGACGTGACGAACATGGTGCTGTGGAGAGATAAGGTGAAGAAGCAGTTTGAAAAAAGAGAGAACGAAAAAATTACGTTCACCCCATTGTTTGTTGAGGCGATAATTAAATGTATTAAAAAATATCCCTGGCTCAATAGCAGCATCGACGGCGATAAACTAATCGTTAAGAAAGATATTCATATCGGCATGGCCACCGCCCTGCCCACAGGCAACCTGATAGTGCCGGTAATAAAAAATGCGGACCAATTGAACTTAGTGGGACTTACCAAACAGGTAAATAACCTCGCCAATGCGGCACGCAACAACAAATTGAAACCGGACGATACATCCGGCGGAACGTTTACGTTGACCAATGTCGGCTCGTTCGGCAGTATTATGGGCACACCGATTATTAACCAGCCACAGGTGGCGATACTTGCCGTGGGAGCGATCAAGAAAAAACCGGTGGTAATTGAAACAGCGCAGGGCGATTCCATTGCGATCAGGCACATGATGTTTTTATCCATGTCGTACGATCACCGGATCATTGATGGCGCACTGGGTTCCACTTTTCTAAACGCGGTGGCAAAAGAGCTGGAAAATTTCGATTCGGACAGGGATTTTTAAGTTTCACGCAAAGAGGTAAAGATTTCGCAAAGATCGCCAGGTGCTGTTGCATCCTGACATAAACTTTACGCCCTTGCGTGAAAATTTCCCCGCATAAAACCCTCACCACCCGAAACTTGAATTTTCAAAACTTCTTTCGTAAATTAAGGAAAGGTTATTCTAAAAAAGACTTCTATGAAAACACTTTCCCAGACCTGGTTCGCCGATGGATATATCGACTTCGAACTGAAAAAATATACGTTGCTCGCTTATCTCCAGGAGATCAACAGGCATTTTGATGAAAACAGGCTTTATCCCCAACTCGCCGATATTATTTTTCATTACAACAATCTTGTCGCCTTCCGCGAGAATAAAAAATACCTGCAGGAACATTTTCCCAAGAAATTATCCATGATACAAATGGAGAAATTGCAGATGTTGTACGAACAGATGATAGAAGACGATGAATTGATGCAGCAGCTTGAAGAAATCATTAACTACGCCGCGGCACAGATCAAAAAAACAATAACAAGCGGCACGGAAATCTATGAATTTGTAGAAAACAAGCTAACCATTTTTCCGGTGGGTATAATTCCGCTCGAGAATAGCGAAGGATATTTCTTTTTGTCAGGAGGCCCGTATCGGTCAACACGGGTTTATCAATACAGCCTGAGCATATTCCAGAAGGAAGATGAAAAATACCGCTCAATAAAAACAGAATATATAGACCGGTGGGACCGCAGTATAGCGAACACGTATGAAAATATCAAAGCGGAATTACTCAGAAGAAAAAAAGACCTGCCCCATCCCGCAGTATATTGTATTGAAACGGCATTAAGCTATCCGGTAGATGAAACGCTGTTACCGATAGCAAAGAGAAGCCTGGTGCGGTATATTTCTGCCGCTTAAGCGAAAAACAGGAGCGGCCGCCAGCATTTTTAACCTTTAACTTTTAACTTCTTCACCTTGCTTCTGTAGTCCTTAAACAAACTGTACCATTTCAGTTTAATTACCCCGAGTATTCCCTCTTTCACGATGCCCTTATGCATTTTGGACACGCCCAGCTTACGGTCTTCGAAAATAATAGGAACTTCCACGATCCTGAAGCCCAGCTTCCAGGCTGCAAATTTCATTTCTATCTGGAATGCATAGCCAAGGAAATGTATCTCATCGAGATTGATCGATTCCAGCACTTCTCTCTTATAGCACATAAAGCCTGCGGTAGTGTCGTTGACAGGCATCCAGGTAATCATCTTTGTGTATAAAGAACCGCCCTTTGATAATAATATCCTGTTGCGCGGCCAGTTGACCGTTCCCCCGCCCTTCACATACCGCGAACCGATCGCTACGTCGGCACCCTGCTCCCTGCAGGCGAGATAGAGCCGCTGCAGATCCTTAGGATTATGGGAAAAATCGGCGTCCATTTCAAAAATATAGTTATACCCCTGTCCGAGCGCCCATCTGAAGCCATGAATGTATGCGGTTCCCAATCCCAGTTTTCCGGTTCTCTCTTCAAGGAACAGCTCTCCTGGGTATCTTTTCTGTAATTCTTTTACGATGGCCGCCGTTCCATCCGGTGATCCATCGTCAATCACTAAAATATGGAACTGCTCATTCCTGCCAATGATGGCATCAATGATACCTGATATATTCTCCCTTTCGTTGTAGGTGGGTATGATGACGAGTTTCTCCAACTATCCTTTCTTTAGCATCATCCGGTTAAACACTTCAGTAAGCTTTTGTTTGGTATGCAGGGGAAATTCTCCTTTCATCATCCAGTCATAATACTGGGGCTCCGATTTTAATACATCCGTAACAGCTCTGCCTTTATGTTTTCCGAAATTAAATATCTCCCTTCCATTTTCCATGATCATCCTGCGGGCAAAATCCACATGATTTTCTTCGCCGATGCATTTTAAAATACTTTCAACTGTTAATCCCAGCTGCGGATAACGCTGAACCTGCGATAGAAGTACTTCCCAGGTAGCGGCGGCATCCGCTTCCGCACTATGCGCATTTACGAGCTCCGTGTTACAATAAAATTTGTAGGCCGCCGACAAGGTCCGCGGCTCCATCGAATGAAATATTTTCTGTACGTCGATCAATTTCCGGTTTTTAAAATCAAAGTCAAGTGAAATACGCAGAAACTCTTCAACAAGCAGGGGTACATCGAACCGGTTGGAATTATAGCCCGCCAGGTCGGCATTGTCGATAAACTGCCTGATCTCGTTGGCCACCTGCTTAAACGTAGGCGCGTCTTTCACCATTTCATCGCTGATGCCGTGTATTTCCGTAATATTCGCCGGGATCGGCATTTCCGGGTTCAGCAATTTTCGTTTTACCAGCCGTTTACCATCGGGCATTATTTTCACGATCGCGATTTCCACGATCCGGTCGGTACACAGATTCATCCCTGTGGCTTCCAGATCAATAATAGCCAGAGGCCTAGTTAATTGTAGCATTACTTCGTTTAAGGTTGTTCTCAGTTACTTCCCGGCAAAAGTAAGCAATATCTGCCCCATCAAAGTCCAACCGCCCTGCCCGCTGCTTTTCTGCCGTAAAATGCATCTTCATGCGTATACTGAATTATGCCACAATATATTGTGAAATGCCAGTAAAACGCTTGCATTTACCATATTTTGTTATTTACTTTACATTCTTATATCCATCCCTACAGAATTTCCCTCTATTTCCGCTCCTTTGAATTTCCTGGTGATCGTCCCATCAGGTTGTATTATTAATCTTTAAATACCTTCACATGAAAAGGACGTTAATCGTTATTGCACTGGTATGCCTTACTGCCGTAGGGATCACTTCATGCACTACGCAAAAGGGTTGCAAATCTACCCAGGGTTATGTTGGCTATGGAAGTTTCAGGCACTAAAACATACAGATAGTTAATCCGTAACGACTGAAGCAAAACAGATCGCATTAAAAAAGCCTGTAAAATTATTATTTTACAGGCTTTCCCGGTATTGCATTATTTCCCGGTTAATCTTTAATGATCAACTCATTTTTCTCTCCCTCTAACAAAATACTGGAAGGTTTCCCCTGAAGTGCTTTACCGTTCAGATAATATTGGGTTCCGGTTTCACAAGCGGGATCAAAAATAATTTTCCATTCTTTTTTTTGTTGGGTAAAAGTATATTTCACTTCACCGCCAGATTTTTCCCTGGAAAAAGAAAGCAGATTATCGCCCACGGGCAACCGGCAGATACCGACACTATCCCAGCCCGTGGGAAAATGCGGTGTTATCGTCGCCTGCTTATTCAATGCATCCGGTACAACACCAAACATGTACCGGATCAGCGGCACCGCTATTCCGTAATTAGTCCATGCCTGTGTAAAACAACCATAGTCGGGCATCATTTCAGAAATAGAGCCGGGCAGCGTTCTGCCAAATGTTTCCGCGATTTTATTCATATACCATAAGGCCTGGTCCATTCTTCCATAACGGCATTCTGCCACGGCCTGCACTCCGGTGGAAATGGTCATCATATGTCTTCGGTCGATGGCCGCATGTAAATAGGGGCCGTAAGGTCCACAGTTTTTTTCGCGGATAATATCCAGCGCCCGTAATGCCCTTTCACGCGGAGCAATACCCGTTTCCATGGGCGTATTGATCACCCAGTTCTTATTGGTGATCCAGCCGCGGCTTTGCACCGGCATCCGGGAAAAAGAATCTTTCAAGTGCTGATAATAATCCCTGATTTTAACTGTTGCGGAATCGCTCAGTCTCTTATCCCTTTTCAATTGTTCGAGTGCGCCACCGCAGGTGGTTGCCGCTTCCTTTGTTGTGCCGTAGAAGTCGCAATACGATGTGTTTGCCTCATCCCAGAAATCAATGTTAATCTTATCCTTCAATGTGCCGGCGAGTTGGTTGTAATGCATTTGAGCGGCCGTGTCCTTCATTGCAGCGGCCAGCAGGGATGCGGATTCGAGCGCCTGCTGTGTGTACACTGATACATCTATCAGCTCGGCGTTCAGGCCCAGCACCTCCATTATCCCGTATCCTTCGGGAAACATGTTTTTGTTCCTGTCCATGTCTGTCAGCAGCCAGTTTATCCCTTTTGTAATGTAAGAATACATCTCGCGTACGAAGTCGATATCACCCGTGTATTCATATACGCGTGCCACACACATGATAAAATGTGCTGTTTCCTGTGTATTTCCTTTATTGGCCACCGCACCGTTAGTAGATATTTCATGTACAATCCTTCCATTGCCATTGGCTTCCATCGATTTCTTAAGCAGCAGACGCAATGTATTTTTAGCAAGCTCCATATCGCCGGTGGCCAGTACAGCCTGTAAAGCATAGGTATTATCGCAGCCGAACCACCACGGATATTCCATATATCCCGCAGTGAGGCCCGTTCCGATCTCCGGCACTGTTCGCACCAGCCAGTCGGTGTTGATCTTCACCCAGTCATACACCTGCTGCAATCGTTTGTCGGGGATAGAAATTCTTGCCCGTTCAAGCAGCGTCTGGTAACGCGATTTTTTGGTTTCCAATAGAGAAGCATAATTCTTTTTTATATCCTGGTACACGGTGAATGCGCTCTCGCTTTTCTGGTCTGATCCCGCAACAAAGAACACAACACTAGCAGTTTCATGAGGATTCAGCGTAACTGCATACGATGTCATCGCTTTCACGCCGGGACCTTTGGTCGTTTCAGGAATTTCAACGTCTTTTCCGGAAGCGTGCCTGGTGGCCGGCAGGGAAGATCCCCATACAGCATACCAGGGATGTACACTGTCTCTGGCGCTGAAAATACCCTGTTGTTCATCCCACATCACGCTGTCGGGATAATCGTAAACGCCCGTTTCTTTTGAAAACCATACAGGGCTGAGATCTGTTTTAACGGCAAAGTCCAGTGTGAGATGCTTTGTATCATCGGAAAGGTTTTTTAATGTGTACTTAATGACTATACCTTCCTGCTCATCGGGGCAGAACTGGAACCGGGATACCGACACCTGATCCGGTGTTGAGGAATAAACGAGCTCGTTTCCATGAGGGTAATTGATAAACCCATCCGCTTCGCCAAGCCAGCTACCCTTGCCCGATTCTGCATTGCTTATTTTAAACCAGAAGCCATCCATCAGCTTAATGGGATGGGCCCATAGCCCACCCATCTCGCCGGGCACATGACCGCCCATGTCCGGAAAATTTCCATCCTGGTTCCCGATGATATACGACCTGTAGCCGGCGGTGACATAAGGCTTTCGTTTATTGCTGCCATTATTGCTGAGGCCCGTTGTAAAATAATCGTTAGCTGCCGGGTCATTATTATTATTATTATTATTGTTGCTGTTTTGGGCGCATGAAGCAATTACGATACATAAGCCCGCCACAATTGCTGTTTTATTCCTGATCATTTCAAACCATTTGCGAAGTACCAATTATTTCTATCGAATTAATTAATTATATATCGTGACACTCAATAGCCATCGTTCTGGCCAAATCCCTGGTTTTTATTGGCGTCTATTTCAGCTACGGGTATTGGATACAGGCCGTGAGTATCCGCACGGTATCCCAGCGGGCCAAGATATTGCTGTGCAAGTCCCCAGCGCACCAGGTCGAAATAGCGTTTGCCTTCGAGGGCCAGTTCCACCCTGCGTTCATGCACTATGGCATCGAAGAGATCTGATTCCGGGGAAGGCTTATTGGTGCCGAAGGCCCGTTGCCTGACCTGGCCAATGGCGTCCCACGCCTCTGCATCATGCCCGCCGACTTTATATGCCGCTTCCGCAAAAGCAAGCAACACCTCCGCATACCGGATCAGCCGTTTGTTTTGACCGGTTCTTTCAGCATTAACACCTACAAATACATCTTTCACATATTTAGCACAGCCATATCCTGTTTCGGGCGCCCATGCAGCCTGGAAGGGGTGATTGCTCACATTGTCCCCGGTTGCAGAGCCGGGAACGGGCTCGTTGGAGATAATATCGCCCGGTGCAAGAATTGTGGCCGCTCTCCTTGGATCATCGGGTTCAAACTCATCGTACAGGTCTTGGGTAGGCAGGCAAAATCCCAGTCCGAATATGGTGCTGGTGTTGCGGGGGCGAACCCAGTAATTGAACCCATTGCTTTCTTCATAAGCGGCGCCTTCGCGGGCCAGTGCATCAAACACTGATTCCCGGTTATTATTGGATGCCACTTTAAACAGGTCGATGAAATTCGGGGTCAGGCCATAATTAAAGTGCCCGCCAGTGTTATTCACCACTTCCTGCAAAGTGCTGTACGCTTCCTGGTACCGCCCCCATTGAAGATAAACAATCCCTTTTAAGGAAGTTGCAGCGCCCCTGGTGGCCCTGCCTAAATTAGCATCAGGCACATCAGCGGGATAAGGAAGCAATATTTCCGCTTCAGTGAGATCATCAATGATCAACTGATAGGTATCGTCCAATGATGAACGGGGAAGGCCCTGGTCCTCGGCTAAAGCGGTGGTAACAAGCGGCAGTCCGCCAAAACGGATCGCCAGGCGGTAATAGAAGAACGCTCTTAAAAAACGCGCTTCGCCCAGCACTCTTTTTTTAACATCCGAATCAGGCTGTATATTATCCAACACGAGGTTACACCTGTAAATGCCGGTATAATTATCCGCCCAATTGTTTTTAACCGGGTCTGAAGCCGGGTCGATATTCAATATATCGAAGCTGTTCAATGCAGCCAGGTCGCTACCCTGCCCTTTCACCGCATCGTCGGAAAGCACATCCGATTCGAAGCTTACCTTGTTGGTCCAAAAGGTCAGTAATTGATAATAGGCTGCGTTAATAGCCTGCCCGGCCTGCGCATCTGTTTTATAGAAACCCTCAAAACTCAGGCTACCCGGTGTTTTCTCAAGAAATTTTTTATTACAGGAACCAAGAATAACAACCGAGGTTGCTAAACAGGTTATATATTTCAGAAAGGTCAGTTTCATTTCAAAATAAATTTGGTTTTGACTAAATCACAAATGATAAAGTGGTGATCAGAGTATGCCCAGTTGCAGGCCGAATGTAATTGTACGGGCTTGCGGAAAACTTATCTGATCAAATCCAAGGCTTCCTCTCACAAAGTTGCTGGCGCCAAGGTTGGGTTGGGTACCTGCAGCATTGCTGGTGGAGGTGAAAGCCTGGCCCACCTCGGGATCAAATCCTGAATATTTTGTAACAGTGAGCAGGTTGTTGGCGCCCAGGTAAATGCGTAATGAACGGATGCGCATTCTTTCCGATATATTATTCGGAAGGGTGTAACCGAGCTGGAAATTCTTGATACGCATATAAGAACCATCTTCAACGAAACGCGAAGATGCACGTTTGTTACTGTTCGGGTCTCTCGTGCTCAACCTGGGTACTACATCGCTTGTACCTTCACCGGTCCAGCTTTTTAACACTTCCATACTGTAATTATTGGTTTCGCCCGTGTTCAATCCCCAGAACCTTGCAGCATTGTAAATTTTGTTGCCCTGCGTGCCCTGCAATTGAATAAAGCAATCAAAATTTTTATACGCTAAATTGGCATTTATGCCATATGTGATTTTAGGAAATGGATTACCAATAAATGTGCGATCACTGGTATTGATTACGCCGTTATTGTCAATATCCCTGAAGCGGATATCACCGGGCACAGCACCGGTTTGTGTAGCGTGCTTGTCGATATCTGCCTGACTTTGAAATATTCCATCCATCTCGTATCCCAGGAATTGGTACATCGGCTGACCCACGTTGCTGCTCGTAGCAAAATCAAAAAACAGGGTATTGATCACCGGCTGATTAATACTGCCCAGACTGATCACTTCATTCCGGTACGTGGAGAAATTGCCACTGACGGAATAAGTGAAGTCGCCGGTTGTCTTGCGATAGGTTGCGGCAAATTCGAAACCCGTGTTTTTTACACTGCCCGCATTGGTGAAGGAAGATGTTGCATAACCGAAAGAAAGCGGCGTAGGCAACTGTAACAGCATATCATCAGTTCTTTTGATATAATAATCCATTTCAAAAGTCAATTTTGATTGCAGAACAGCCAGCTCAAGACCTATGTCTGTCTGTGTTGTGGTTTCCCATTTAACGTCTGGATTAGGCGGGTTGATCGGAGCGAAACCGGGGGCTGCTGTCGGAGTTCTTCCGAACGTAGTGTAGTAAGGCAGCAGCACACTTGAAAAGGAATATAACCCGATATCCTGGTTGCCTAATTGTCCCCAACTGGCTCTTAATTTAAGATTGTCTATGAAGTGAACATGCTGCATAAAATCTTCCTGGCTCATATTCCAGCCAACAGCAAATGAAGGAAATGTACCGAACCGGTTGGCTGCGCCGAAACGTGAAGATCCATCCATGCGAAGATTGGCCGACACCAGGAACTTATCTTTGAAATTATAATCGGCCCTTCCGAAATAGGATACGAGCGACCATTCCTCTGTATTTCCTTTCACATTGCTGGACTGCACGATAGAGCCATTATCGAGGTACTGAAGGTTGGCATCGTTACCGGGAAATGCCGTTTTCGTAATATCAGTGAAATTCTTCTTCGATTTCTGGGCAGATGTGCCTACCAATGCTGTGATCGTGTGAGCATTGGTGATAGTCTTGGTATAGCTGGCCGTATTTTCCCATAACCAATCCAGGTAATTTGAATTGTATTGAGACAATTGGGAAACGGTGTTTATAGAATTATCGTAAGCAAAAGTGGGTCTGAAAGTTTTTTGTTCCTGCTCCAGGAAATCGATACCCAGGCTGGATTTTATTTTCAGGTTCTTCACGATTTCATATTCGGCAAATACGCGATTGGTGAGCCTTCTCAGCATATCGCTGCTGTTCGCATTGGCGGCCTGCGCTAGCGGGTTACCACCTGATCCTTCTTTGGCACTTGTGGGCCCGGCGAACCTGCCATCGCGGTAAACCGGTATGGTGGGAGGCGCTAACAGGGCATTTTTCAATACGCCCGCGACTTCAGTGGGAATCACATTGCTGTTAATAAGGGAGAAGGTGAAATTATTTCCAAGAGTGAGGCGCTTTACCGGGGTCGATTGAATATTGGCACGCAGGCTATTTCGCTCATAGTCGGAATAGCGGATAATTCCGTCCTGTTGAAAATTGCCCAGGGATAAAAAATAGGTTGTTTTATCATTTCCTCCGGATGCAGACAGGTTATAGCTTTGTATAGGTGCGGTGCGAAGCACGGCATCCTGCCAGTTAGTTCCTTTTCCCAGCGAACTGATATTATCCCATACGGCCGGAAGTCCGTCGTTTTGTAATGCAGTGTTGCGCACCGTCGCCCATTGTTCAGCATTAAGCCGGTTCAGCTTCTTCCATGCCTGCTGCATACCATAGTAGGCATCCAGGTCAAGATTGGTTTTTCCCTTTTTACCTGATTTGGTATTTATCAGTACAACACCGTTGGCTGCCCTGGCCCCATACATAGCTGCCGCAGAAGCATCTTTTAATACAGAAATCGATTCGATATCTGCCATGTTAAGCGTGCTGATATTGATCTTGGTGGGTATGCCATCGACAACGAACAACGGGTCTGTATTTCCAATTGTACCGGCGCCCCTGATAAAGAAAGAAATCGGGCTTCCCGGCGCACCGTTATTCTGGAGTATCTGCGCACCTGCGACCTGGCCCTGAAGTGCCTGGTCGAGCCTGGCCACCGGCATTTTTCGCATATCTCCCACACTTACGGTGGACACAGAGCCGGTAAGATCTTTTTTCCTGGCCGTGCCATAACCGATCACCACTATATCGTTCATCTGCTCATCGAGAGCTTTCAGAGTGATTTCAAGATAAGACTGCGATCCGGCCTCCACTTCCTGCGTCTGGAATCCAACGAAAGAAATCACCAGGCGCACTTTCGCACCCTCTGCCCTGATGGAAAAATTACCTGACCGGTCTGTTGTCACTCCCTTGCCCGGCTGATCGCTGATTACAACCGAAACACCTTCAAGCGGATTTCCCTGCTCATCCGTCACCCGTCCGCGGATCTCCAGCCACGGGTTAACAGGCGGAGCCAGCATTTCTATCGCGGACGTGGGATTGCCCCTGGGGATTATAATAATTGTCTTGTTATCAATTTCGTAGGTCAGCGGAGTGCTGGCAAAAATATTGTTAAGTGCATATTCAAGCGGCACATTATTCAATTGCACCGAAACATGATTTGCTTTTTCAATAAGTGATTTGGTATATAAAAACGTGTAACCCGTTTGTTTACTGATTTCTTTCAGCACTCCCGAGAGCGGAACATTTTCAGAAGACAATGTAACCCGCTGTGAATACCCGGCAGCATGAAGCTGCATACATGTCGCAAAAAGGAAAACAGCAATCATTTTCATGACAAGCAAGGCTTTAAAATAATGGCAGTTCAGTTTTTCCGGCGCAGAAATTTTTTTGCCGGAAATAATCATTGGCATAGCTTTACATTTTTGGTTTAAAATAAAGACCTACCTCCCTTTTCACCTGGGGTGGGCTTTGTCCAAATTAACTACCGGGAAGTGCATACTTTCCGGTTTTCTATGTAGTTTTTTTATTTATCATCCATAGGCATACTATTTTTTAATAATTAATCATTTTACTGACAATAATCCTGTCGTTTTTAATCTGAAACTGCACACTCTTCGTTTTTTCGAGCATTTGCAGCACCTTATATAATTCCAGATTCATAGGAATACTTCCATAAAACAATTCCTGCACATTGCCGGTGTAGATAACCTTAACATCGTACCAACGTGTAATCTGCCGCATCACCTCTTCCAGGGTAGCGCCATCAAAATAAAATAAGCCATTCTTCCAGGCCAGCACTTTTTCAAGATTGGCATTATTGACAATTTTTATTACAGCATCATGTGCGATCTGTGCCTGCTGGCCCGGTTTGAGTACAACGGAGCGGACAATATTCCGGTTGTCAGCTCCCGTGGGCGGCAAGTCGCCCACAGCTACAGACCCTTCCAACAATGTTGCAGCGATATTATTTTCATTTTCATACGCATTTACATTGAAATGGGTACCCAGCACATCTATCCCCGTCTTATTGTTTACGTTCACCCTGAAAGGCATGGCAGCGTTTTTCGCCACTTCAAAATACCCCTCGCCGGTTAATTGCACCACGCGCATTTTGCCCGAAAATGCAACAGGATAACGGATCGAGCTGGCAGCATTCAGCCAGACTTTTGTACCATCCGGCAGAACCAGGTTAAACTGGCGTCCCTGCGGGGTAATCATCGTGTTATAAAGAACCTCTGTGCCCTTTCCTTCATAATGAAGCTCACCGTTGGTTACCTTAACCAACGCACCACCCTGCAGTGCAATTTTCCCGTTTTGAATGGTATCAAGCAATACCTGCGTGCCATCGGCCAGCACCAGCACGGCACCGCTTTTGCCAGGCAATACTTGTTGTGAAGCGGATACCGGAACACCGGGATGCCTGCCCTTACCTGTGAACAGATAATAAATTCCGGCGCCCAGGATGATAAGAACAGACGCAGCAACCCACCAGCGGCGCTGGAAGGAAATACGGCGTACCGGAACACCGGCACGGTTCTGCCGGCCATTTTCCAGGATACCATCCAACATATCCCTTGTCTCCTCCGGGCTGAAATAGGGATGCGCCTCCCTGAATGCAGACCATTCCCTTTCAAGAAGAAGTTTTAACTGTTCATCATTTTCCGATTGGCGCAACATAGCCATTAACTGCCCGGTGTCCTGTTCTGAGCCCGTCTGATCGAAATATTTCCGAATCAGGATGGTTAACTTTTCATTCATCCATTAATAATTAAACAAGTAGTGATTTGGCAATGCTGCACAAGGTGTATGACAACAAAATGAAGCAGGAGGAGTAATGACCGAAATACTTTTTTTAAAAATCCATACACCTGGTCAGCACAAGAAACAAGATAATATTGGCGTCGGCGCCTAATTGCTCACGCAGTTGTTTTAGGGCCAGTACCATATGTTTTTTAACAGTGGTCACTGAAAGCCGGAGCTTCAGAGCAATTTCTTCGTGGGTCAATTCCATTTCCCGGCTCAAAAGAAAAACTTTTTTTTGCTGCGCCGGAAGTGTCTCTATCGCTTTGTTCACAGCTAACACCGTTTCTTTATACGCCGTATTCTGGCCATTCAGATTAAATTCTTCCTTTATTAGCCTTCTCTGCCATTGCTTTTGCCTTCCATATTCACTCGCGATCCGTTTTAAAGCATTGAAGGTGTGGTTACGGGCAACCACGAACAAATATGAATTGAAATTATTTATTTCGTGCAATGCCGAGCGATTAAGCCAAATCTTAAGAAATACATCCTGCACGATCTCCTGGGTAAGCATGAAAGACCGGGTATAGCGATAAACATAGCTTCCCAATTTGTTATGATAATTTTGAAAAAGCAGTCTAAACGCCCGTTCCTCTCCCAGGGCCACCCTTTCAAGCAATTCTTTGTCGGTATATAAATTATTGTTTGACTGACTGCCTATAACCATACTTTAATTTCGGAATAAAACAATAAACCATCTACATGCTCAGGCAAAGGAAGCGATATTAAGGTAGTAATACAAAAAATCATCAGCAGGTTCTGCCAAAAGAGAAGCAGCACACTCATTCTCCTGCTGTGGCTGATACTCGCGTGGTCAGTCAATTATCTGTCCCCTACATGTGATATTGACAGCCGCAGGCAGGGTAATTTTCGTAAATTTGCGAATGGATTGGAAAGAGCTAAGAGAAGAATCAGATCTGCAGAAAATAATCGAAACATCGGCGAGCCGCCCCCAGGTAATTTTTAAGCACAGCACCCGCTGTTCAATCAGCTCCGTGGCAAAAAGCAGGCTCGACCGGGCTGAAGCGCCCGGAAATACAGATTTTTATTACCTCGATTTACTTAGTTTCCGGGAATTATCGGGAAAGATTGCGGAAGTGTTTCAGGTAGGCCACGAATCGCCTCAGGTGCTTATCATCCGAAATGGCGAATGTGTGTACGATGAAAGTCATACGGGCATCAGGATGGATGAAATACTGGCCCATGCGGAGTTTTAATTGCGCTTATAAAAATTAAGTGTGACCGGAATAGCATTGCGCATTTCGCTTAGCGTATAAAAGCCCGAATTGTCAGCAGCAAAACTTATGGCTTCGCCCTGCGCTTCGAGTTCATAGCCCAGCGTAACAGGCTTCTTTTTCAATGCCCCTTCAATAGATTCGGAGGCATCGCGCGGATAATAGAAGAGTGCAGTATAGGTTTTTACAATAAGATCCTTACCGTCTGGCGACAGGGCTGTACTGACAACGCCATTATACGTAAGACTGTAAACAAAAACGGCGTAGTTTATATTTTCGGTATCCTGGGGATAAAGGATCTTATATACCCGGGAACTATCTTCTCTCTTCGTGATCACATAAATATCTTTTGTCTGTGGATCCACTACAAATGCTTCAGCATCATGGTGGCCGTCGGGATAATTGAAGGATATTTTATTATAATCCGTAACCGTGTCAACGCTTATCGCAGGCTCTTCAAAGCGATAAAATGAGTATTCATTATATTCAAGATTATTATCGCCGATATCGGCGAGATAGATATAGTTTATACCGGCATCGGGACCGGGAGCAAGCGCCATATCTTCCCAATCCCTGTTCATCGCGCCCTTAAGCGGGATTGATTTAGCTATTTTCCCATCATGTCCCAGCAGGTGAATATCTGCGGGGTTTCCACTGTCTTCCTCCACCCATAAATATCCCGGGTTTTTCTTACTGTCGGCAATACCGGATGCTTCAGGAATCGTTCCGCCTGTAATTTCAATATGCTGCGGGGCGGCGCTGAACCCGGACGTTTTTATATTCCGGGTATTTGATTTTTTACAGCTCAAAAGCCCGGGTAATAAAAACAGTAAAACGATGGAGAGGCTTTTGCTGATATTACTCATTAAAATGCGTTCCTGTTTCCCTTGAAGGTATTATATACCGTAAGAAACATGATGCGTACATCCAGCCAGATGCTCCAGTTTTCCATATACCAGATGTCGTGCTCAACGCGTTGCTGCATTTGCATCACGGTCTTTGTTTCGCCTCTGAACCCATTCACCTGTGCCCAACCGGTTATGCCCGGCGTAAGAAACTGCCTGATCATATACTGACCGATCACTTTTGAATAATCTTCCGTATGCTTCAGCATGTGCGGACGCGGACCCACGATACTCATTTCACCCTTCAGCACATTAATAAACTGCGGAAACTCGTCGAGGTTCGTACGACGCAGAAACTTTCCCACTTTCGTCATCCGCGCATCGTTCTTTGTGGCCTGTTTGCTGTTCGCATCCTGGTTCACCCTCATGCTGCGGAACTTATAACAGCGGAAAGGCTGATTATCCCTTCCGCTCCTCTCCTGCACGAAAAATATAGGGCCCTTTGATTCGAGTAAAATAAATATGGCCAGGATGGGCACCAGCCAGGATAAGATAAATACGATAACAAGCAGGCTCACCACCACATCAAAGAGCCTTTTCTTGATCCTGTTGCTGACATCGTTCAGCGGCTCGGTACGCATCGAAAGCACGGGCATATCTTTGAGATAATCGATGTATACCGGTCGTTTTACAAAGAACGAAAGGTCGGGGATGATCCTGAAGCGGATGCATTCCTGATCGGCCTGCATCATCAATTCGTAAATATCCTCATCCTGTTCCGGACCGATGGTAGAATAAATCTCATTTACCTGGTACTGCTTCGATATATTCATTACCCCGCTTATATCACTGACGATGGGATAGTTCGATAATTCATGTACATTTTTTTGCTCCTCACAAAAACCGATGATCTCGGTATTCATGCCCTCTTCTTCGAGATAGTGTACGAGTTTCTTTGCCACGTCATTGTAACCGATAATCACCACTTTGCGCACCAGGTATTCCTGGTGACGGAAATAATGCCTGATCATGAGGTAGATAAACCGGTTCACCAGCAGCATTACGCCCATGCTGGACAAAGTAACGGATATGAATAAACGCGAAAGTAAAAATTGCTGGAAGAAATATAAATACAACATCACTATTCCCAGCCATCCGAAATAGATCCGGGTGGTGCGCCGTGCAAACAGCTCGAAGCTGTTGATGTATTTTTCGTTATACATATTTCCTACCCAGCACACCAGCATCCAGGCCAGGTTCAGGAACAGCCAGAACCGGGCATAGGCGATGAAGTGCGCCATCGGAATATATTCGCTTAACCATAATTGTGTTACCAGCACAATCAGGTTAAGCGTAATAAGGTCGAGCCCCGCAAGCACCAGCTGCAGAAATCGTATAAATCTGTAATTCATATTCTAGCTTAAAAATGGAAAACGTAAACCTTAAAAGTGGAAACCCAAAAGGATATTTGACTTTTTACTTTTAACTTTTAACTTCTGCAGGATATTGCTCAGCAACCGCTTTCTCGCGATATAAGGCAAATAATTTTTCAACAATCCTCGGAGCGGTCTTTCCATCCCATAACGGAGGCACGCCTCCATGCTTCCATTTTCCTTCCCGGAGCTTTTGCAGATAGGGCGCAAGATGAGAAGGATCGGTACCTACAAGTTCATTAGAGCCCGTGGTAACCGTTTCAGGGCGCTCGGTCGAATCCCGCAGTGTCATGCAGGGAACTTTTAACACCGTTGTTTCCTCGGTGATGCCTCCCGAATCGGTAATCACTGCTTTCGCATTTTTGACCATGTAGATAAACTCGAGATACCCCATGGGCTCAACCTGTAATAATCTTGGATGATCATATTTGATCAGTTCCAGTTTTTGTCTCGTACGCGGATGCACGGGAAATACCACGGGGCTGTCGCCGGTTCCTTCCAGAATAGCGTCCAGCATGGCTTTCAGCTTTTGCGGGTCATCCACATTGGCTGGCCGGTGCAGCGTAACGAGATAATAACCGGAAGCTTTGAGCTGATGTTCCTTCCAGATGACAGGCTGTTGCAAACGATCCAGATTATTGTACAATGTGTCGATCATCGTGTTGCCAACAAAATGTATCCGGTGTTCTTCCACCCCTGAATTTTTCAGGTGATTATTAGCCACATCGCTGGTAGTAAAGAAATGATCACAGATGGAATCCGTAACGATACGGTTGATCTCTTCCGGCATCGTCATGTCGCCGGAACGTATGCCGGCTTCGACATGCACCACCGGTATGCACAGTTTCTTTGCTACGATGGTACATGCCATCGTCGAAGTAACGTCGCCCACAACAAGTACCACATCAGGCCTGTCGGTTTCCATCACCTTTTCGAAGCGTGTCATGATCGCTGCAGTTTGTTCGGCCTGCGAGCCTCCGCCGGCTTCCAGGTTCACGTGCGGCTCAGGAATACCAAGCTGTTCAAAGAAATCTCCACTCATCTTCTTATCGTAGTGCTGTCCTGTATGGATAAGATGATAATCGATATCCTTTCCTTTCGCTTTGGCTCCTTCGATGGCTTTAATAATTGGCGCCACTTTCATAAAATTAGGTCTCGCACCCGCTATAATTGCAACGATCATAATGAAGGTTTTTAGTTTTTTTTTGAATCAAATTGATGTATCAATGTCGCCGTTTCCTGGATATTGCCTTTTGAGGAAGCGCCAAACAGGATGGATTCAATATTAGGCAACGAGCAGACATATTCCAGCGCTTCGCGGGGAGGCACTGCTCCTGCTGCCAGTACCTGCATGGCTATCGCCCTGAATTTTCTCGTTTTCAATGTCTGTTCATAAATTTCTTTTCCTCCCGACATTCTGAATCCCACTTTATTAATGGAAGAGCAGATGATCGGATTTTCAATACCTGCTTTTTCCAGTACGTCCAAAAGCATCGGCATGTTCATCGTGATGAAACCGGCTTCCGCATTGTATTTCTTTTTCACATATTTATGATAGGCAACAAGTATTTCGGTCATCCGCAATCCCAGCAAAAGATCGGTCATTACGTTCTGCAGGAAGATTACGGGCGTATTAATACCCTTGAACATTTTCATCTCTGCATCGATCATAAGCTCCATGATCGATAAATAATCTTTCGACAGGTAGGCCATGCCGCCTTTAAATAATGAACCGAAGAAATTTCCCGGCACGTATTCCTTTAATGTTCCTACAATACCCAGTTCGGTAACCGCATTGGCATATTTGTGGGCATAAGGCATACAGGGATATATTTTAAAATCACGGTATTTATCAGGGTTAGCCCGTATTACATCGCAGATGTTGGCGATACGGTCGTGCGTGGTGCACATGAACGTATTGATGCCTGCCTCGCGTGCATAATCGAGCGTTTTAATGATCGCCGAATCATCTTTAAAGCGAATCGACTGGGCCCTGGATTTTTCATCCGAAATATGATTAACAGCAAAGAACTGGTTATCTCCAAAAAGTATCCTTTCCATCCCGATCGTTATTTAGTGTTTTTAATTAAATCAATAGCCTTGTCTGTTAACCAGGCGCTTTCAAATGTGTTTATATTATTCGGAACTTTTCCCTCGATAGCTTTAATAAAATAGTCCAGCTGCGCAGAATATTCCTCTCCTCTCAGGTAAAAGTCTACCGGTTCTGCGAAGTCGGTAATATATTTTGTGGTCCATCCTTTCGAATAGCCGCTGCTGTTCTCCTCTTTAAAATAAATGCGTATCTCCGCAGCATCACAGATCACTTTTCCTTTGGTGCCGATAACCGTAATAGAGGTAGACATCTTCCGGTAGGTTTCATCGCTCCAGTTTACCGACAATACGCCTGAAATATTGTTAGATGCTTCAAGCAGCGCATATACCGCATCTTCCACGCCGGAAGAGTATACTGATTTTAAAATAGCGCCCTTTACTTTCGTGATGGGAGCAACAATATAGTTAAGCAGATCGATTACGTGCGATGCATAATCCATTAAGCAACCTCCCCCTTCAGCCGGGTCCGAACGCCAGGTGTCGGATTTCTTCTTTGTCACCACCGGCCCGTAGGATTCTCCCACGAAATGATAAATATTACC
>JBGAJL010000170.1:0-5210 GCA_044224935.1 Flavitalea sp. | reverse complement strand
ATGGAAAGTATCCAGGGGGAGAGTAGGCTGGCTGGCAAAGTGGCCATTGTTACAGGTGCATCAAGCGGTATAGGAAAAGCGGTAGTTCAGCAACTGGCAAGATCTTCGGTAAAGGTGGTGATGGTAGCGCGGAGAAAAAATATTCTCGAATGCCTTCAGAAAGAGATTAAAGATTCGATAATCATTCAGGGCGATATCATCGATCCTGAGCTTCCGCAGAAAATACTCGATGAAACATTAAACAGGTTCGGAAAATGTGATATCGTGGTGCATGCCGCAGGTATTCTTCATTCAGGAAAAATCGAGGAAATTAATATCGACGAAATGTGCCGGATGGCGAGAATTAATTTCGAAGCCGCCGTGCGGATGTCGTATGTGATATTAAAATATTTCAAGCAAACCGGAAGCGGTCATTTTGTTCATCTCTCCAGTATATTGGGCACGAAGGTGCGGCCGGGCAATGGCGTATATGCCGGGTCAAAATATGCAATAGAAGCATTGACAGAAGCTTTCAGAATGGAGCTTGCAGGCACCAATATCAAGATGAGTGCCATCGAGCCGGGCGTAACGATGACCGAGCTTCATGATAACATCCCCGTCCATCCGACACGGGCATTAGGCATTACCCATCCACTACAGCCTGATGATATTGCCAACTGCATAAGCTTTGTGCTCAACCAACCCGATCATATCAGGATACCGGTGCTGATGGTGCTGCCGGGCGAACAGTGCATATAATCAATTCAAATAATTTATAGCCCAATGAAAGTATCATTGATGTTAACGCCGCCATCGGATAGAAACCTCAGGCTTGCGGCCCAGGTAGGCACGGATGGATTGGTGATCCATTATCCCGGCCTCGACACCGGCCAGCTATTGGATTTTCAGAAAAAGGCCGCTTCATACGGATTAAAAATAAATGCTGTTGAAAGATTAATACCTCATTCGAAATTTGTACATAATCTTCCCGGAAGAGACCGGCAGATCGATGATTTTATTCAGTTGATCAACAATATGGGAAAAGCAAGAATTCCTGTTCTCTGTTATAACTGGATGCCGGGGGATGACTGGGGAAGAACGAAGATCGATGCACCCGGGCGTGGCGGCGCACTGGTAACGGAATTTGATTTAAATGCTTCGATGATACCGCGCGATAAAGGCTATGAACTGCCTGAAGGCGCAGGAAAAATAACCGGCAGGGAAGAGCTTTGGGAAAACCTCCGTTATTTTTTAGAAAGAGTGATCCCCGCTGCTGAAAAGGCAGGCGTAAAATTGGCCATGCATCCTGATGACCCTCCTCTCGAAAATTTACACGGTCAACCCTGCATCATGGTAGGCTTCCAGGCGTTCGAAAAACTGGTGACAATGATTCCCAGTCCTTCCAATACAATTTGTTTTTGCCAGGGCAGTTTTTCTTCACAGGACCTCGATATCTACGATGGCATTAAAAGATTGGGAAAATATATTTCCTTTGTTCATTTCCGTGATGTTGAGGGAGCGGTTCCGAAATTCAGAGAGACATTTATCGACAACGGCAAAACAGATATGGCAAAGGCGATGAGAACCTATATGGCGCTGCCGCACAGCGAGGATATATGCATAAGGCCCGATCATGTGCCCACCATGGAAGGAGAAACGAATGACAATCCGGGATACGAAATGCTGGGACGACTACATGCAGTAGGTTATATGAATGGCCTGATCCATTCCGTTCAATCATTCGGATAAATATTATTCCGCGCAACGAATCCAACCTGCGCCGGAAATTCAAGATGAAACCCGTCAGGAATGAAAATTAAAAACTTTCGCTGGTGGATCGCAGGGCTGCTGGCCTTTGCCACTGCGCTGAATTATCTCGACAGGCAAAACCTGCCGGTAGTGATCAGTGAATTGAAGAAAACTATCCCCATCGGCTCATCTGAATATGGAATCATCAATAGTATTTTTCTTCTTGCCTATGGTACAATGTATGCTGTAGGTGGCAGGTTGATAGATATGCTCGGCTCGAAGAAAGGGCTGGCTATTATGATCGCATGGTGGTCCATAGCCAATATGCTGCATGGATTAGCTACTTCAATAATTGGTCTGGGCATTGCAAGATTTTTACTGGGATTAGGTGAAGGAGGCGGGTTTCCGGGCTCCGCAAAGGTGGTTTCGGAATGGTTCCCCTTAAAGGAAAGATCATTCGCTTTTGGCATATTCAATACTGGCTCAAGCGTCGGCGCACTGATCGCGCCGCCATTAATAGCATTTATCATTATCACGCTTAACTGGCGATGGGTATTTTTAATTTGCGGATCATTCGGGTTGATATGGCTTTTGCTGTGGTTGAAATTTTATTCCTCACCATCAACCAGTAAATACACCAAAGAAGAAGAAAAGCAATTTATTACATCCGGCCTTGAAGAGAATAATACGGTATCGGAAAAAATACCCTGGCTGGATTTATTCAGGTATAGGAAAGTATGGGGACTGCTGGTCATTAAATTTTTCTCCGACGCTGCCTGGTTCTTTTTTATTTTCTGGCTCCCGAAGTATCTCAATGAAGTAAGACAACTGGATATTAAATCAGTAGGCGGATTTGCATGGATCCCCTACGCCGCAGCAGGATTTGGGAGTTTCCTGGGCGGATGGGCCAGCAGTTATTTATTAAAGAAGAATGTTTCACTGGATATGTCCAGGAAAATTCCGCTCGCCATTTCTGCAGCGATGCTGCCTGCTTCGATATTTATCGCTGACGCCTCTCTTGGATTTGCGATGGTATTATTTTGCCTTGCCATGTTCGGCCACCAATGCTGGGCAACGATCGTTCAGACATTGCCTACGGATATGTTTCCCTCGGCGATCATTGGCTCATTGGCAGGATTGATGGGATGCATCGGCACTTATGGCGCAATGCTGTTTAGCCTTATCGTAGGATTTATGATCGAGAATTACGGTTATCACGCAGCTTTCGTGATCGCCGGAATACTTCATCCGTTGAGTTTTATTTTAATTTTATTGATCATTAAAAAAATCAAACCGGTTAATGAAGCCTATTCTCTTGCTGCTTAATATTTTGTTTTCCTGGCTGAATTCAATTTGCCAGGAGTTGAATGATCTTCCGAAAATACCTGTCGGCGCTGATGCCTATACCATGTGGGACCAGTGGCCCACACAAAGGATCGGGGCGAGGACTTACATGCGCAGCACCTATGATCGCTTCGGTGGAAATGAAGGCGCCGATGCGGGCCATTTCCTTTTTATGAAGGACGAAAATTATAATGTCTCTCTTGATGTTAAGGGAAAAGGCGTATTATATTTTATACGTACCAACCACTGGCATGGCAGCCCCTGGCATTACGTGGTAGATGGAAAAGATAATATTGTAGAGGAAAAAGGTACAAGCGATCCTGTCAATGCCTTACGCCGGTTCGATCATGCTGAATTTATTCCCGCCGCTGCATTTCCCCAGCCGCTCAACTGGACCTGGGGAACTACCAAGGGCGCAGATCTCGTATGGACGCCTGTTCCGTTTGAAGATTCATTAACCCTGGCTTATTCGAGAACACATTATGGCACGGGATATTATATTTACCAGTTGTACGCAAATGAAGAACAATTATCCCGGCCCATTCATTCGTGGAATATCAATACGCCACCCGATAAAAAAATAACAGATCTGGTATCGGCATCGGGAACGGATATCGCGCCACGGAATATTTCAAAAAAATCGGGAACCATTAAATTGGATAAGGAAAATATCACCGTTGCTGATATCAGGTCAACTGCTTCGCAGATAAGAGCGCTGAAATTTTCGTTGCCTATCGATATTGCAGAAAATAACGAAAGAATAAGATTGAAAATAACCTGGGATAATGCGGAATTTCCTTCCATCGATGCGCCGCTATGCCTTTTCTTTGGCGCCGGGACATTCTATAACAGGGAGCATAAAGAATTCCTGGTAAAAGGATTTCCCGTTAATGTGAAATTTAATTATGTGGATAACCAATTGGAATTGGCCTGTTATTATCCCATGCCTTTTAACAGGTCCGCAAAGATCGAACTGGCCGGCATTTCTCCCTCCTCTGCAAATATCCGCTACGAGATCAGGTATGAGCACAATAAGATCCCTGCTTATTATTCTTCTTATTTTCATGCGACGTACAAAGACTTTCCCGAACCTGAGCCGGGACACGATCTCACGCTTCTCGATACCAGGGAAACAGAAGGGCATAAGCATTGGAGCGGTAATTTCGTGGGCACTTCATTTATATTTTCTCATAATGGTTATTTAGGAACGCTTGAAGGTGATCCGCGTTTCTTTTTCGATGACAGCCAGACACCGCAGGCTTATGGCACCGGCACGGAAGAATGGGGTGGTGGTGGAGATTACTGGGGAGGTGAGAATATGACATTGCCATTTGCGGGTCATCCTGTGGGATGCCGTAAGAAAGAAGAAGCAAAAAATGAGAAGGACCTTATTCAATCGGCGTATCGTTTTTTGCTGGCCGATATGATGCCCTTCGGAGATCGCGCGCGGATCCAACTGGAGCATGGAGGAGAAAATATGTCTTCCGAGCATTACGAAACGGTAACTTACTGGTATGGGCTTCCGGCTTCCACATTAATTAAAACAGATGAGCTGGATATCGGTTCCGGAGCCAGTGAAGAATCACATGGGTATTCTTCACCCGGCGCGTCTGCTGTGAAGACAATAAACTCCAGGTATGAGTGGGGCATAGACAAGATCCCTGTAAAGGTCTGGGGAATGGATACGGGTAAGATCAAAAATTATACTGAGTTAAAAGGAAAGGAAATATATCCGGAGCAAAAGGAAGATGGAAGATATACAAGAGGGATCTCGGAATTTATCGTGAAAATTGATCCGCAGAATAAAGGAGTGCTGCTGCGCCGCACGCTCGATTACAGTTTTCCCAATCAGAAAGCTGAAGTGTACGTTGCTTCCGGTAATCAAAATGACTGGCGGAACGCGGGCATATGGTATCTTGCAGGATCGAACACCTGTATATATTCCAACCCTCCTGATGAATTGGGAGAACGAATGTACACGGTCCAAACATCGAACAGGAGATTAAGGGACGATGAATTTTTATTACCGGCAAAATTAACTATGGGTAATTCTTCTATCAGGATAAGAATAAAATACATACCGGATGACACGGAATTATTTCCTGGCTACAGATTCCCGGTGCAAAGTGCGTGGAGCG
>JBGAJL010000034.1:0-37095 GCA_044224935.1 Flavitalea sp. | reverse complement strand
CAAGTTCCTGTTGGGTGAGTATGCCCTGCAATGCATTATAATATTCCAGCCCGCTTTGAAACCAGAAAGCCACCAGCAGGAACCATGCAATGGGTGAATAAAAAAGCTGGGCAAGCTCTATGCGCGCAATATTAATGATTGTTCTCATAGTAAAAGAATAGTGGTGTTAACCGATACTTTTCGCTGTTTTTGTATTTTTTGAATAATTCGAGAGCCTGGCGAATATTTCATCCAGGGAACTTTTTTCCAGGTTAATCTCCCGAAGCCGCCAGCCATATTGAACACTCTTTTCAATTATTTTTTCTGCTATTTCCGGATCGCCATCGAAATAGATACGGGCCTGGCGCACCGTAATAAATTCGGCCCCGGTAATTCCCGGGATCTCCAGCAGTACAGAAGCCGGAGGTGGGTTTTCAAAAGAAGTGAGCATGCTATGCGTTTCAACATAATTATTGAAGGCATCCATGGTATCCGAGAAAACGATTTTACCGTTATCTATCATTTTAATATCCCTGCATAGCAACTGTATTTCCGAAAGCACATGGGAAGAAAAAATAATTGCGCGGTCCAATGCAATTTCTTTGATGAGCGCCCTCACTTCGATGATCTGGTTAGGATCGAGACCATTAGTGGGCTCGTCGAGCACCACAACGCTGGGACGATGAATGATGGCCTGCGCAATACCCACACGCTGGCGGTATCCGCCGGAAAGATTCCTGATCAGCCTGTCGCCAAAATGAACAATGCCGCAACGTTCCTTTGCCTGTTCAACCGCCCCATGGACAGCCTGCCGGTCTATTTTTCTTAATTGTGCAGCGTAACGCAGGTATTCATCCACGGTAAGATCCATATATAGCGGGGGATTCTGTGGAAGAAACCCTATTTGCTGTTTGGCTTTTTCAGGATCCTTTCGCAGATCTATGCCGTTGATCAGCACGGTTCCTTCTGTCTGATTGAGCGTTCCGCATAAAATATTCATCGTAGTGGATTTTCCTGCTCCATTGGAGCCCAGTAACCCGACAATACCATTGCGGCTGATATCGATATTAATATCCCTGATAGCCCAGTTACGGGCATACTTATGGGACACACCTTTCATTTCTACAATAGAACTATGCATAGCAAGAATAAAATTTTGCATTAATGAACAGCAATCGTACTGCCCGTCGAACGATTTTCTCCGACCTGGGTCGGATAAACCATTTAATGATAACCAGGATTTTGTTCCAGGAAGCTGTTGGCCTGAAGCTGGATAACAGAGATAGGATAAAGTGCCTGATAACTCTTCCATCCTTCTTTTTCTGCACCAAGAACATTATCAATTAACCCGGTTCTCCTGAGATCGAACCATCGATTTCCCCATTCGCAGAAAAGCTCGGTCCGTCTTTCTTTCATCACCGCATCGAGCAGCTCCTCTTTCGTATTGGCTGCTGCATCGGGTAAGCCGGCCCGCGTCCTCACCGTATTAATATCTGTCAATCCTTCATCTACCTTCTCCAGGTGAGCCGCTGCTTCTGCACGAATAAGAAGCACCTCTGCAAGGCGAAAGATCATATAATTTTCAACCGTTGGACTTTCAACCACGACATTCTTATATTTAGCAGGATAGAGGTATTGCTGATCCGTGCCATCGATATTTACGATATTCATGCCCACCCAGTCGGTGAATCGTTTGTCGCCCGGTTCAAAAGCATTCTGTAAGGAAGGTGTCAGGAGAAAACTGGGTATAATGTCCGGGGCCCAGGGAACGAAGCGCGAAGCTTCTGCCGTAACCATCGACATACCATTGGCCGGAAGCTGCCAGATGGCTTCCTGGCTTCCTTCGAGGAAAACCACATTCAGATCGTCATCGAGCGTATAGAATCCCGAATTGATTATATCGGATGCAGCATCATAAGCATCCTGCCATTTTTCCCTGTATAAATCAACTCTTGCGCGCAAAGCCAGCGCAGTATATAGATTAGGCCGGGTCCTTCCGTCTGAAGGATAATCAACAGGCAACACGTTTATTGCGTCGTCGAGATCTTTATTAATTTGTCCATATATTTCATCCACACTTGCTCTCGGTAAAGTGGCTGTTACTTTATAGTCGGTACCGGTTACCAGCGGAACACCGCCAAAATCATTTACGAGGTAGAAATAATAAAGCGCACGGACAGTTTTCAACTCTGCAGTGAGCTGTGTTTTTAAAGAGGCAGAAAGCCCCTTGCTGGCAGCTATTCCCTGCAGGGCCGCGTTAACAGGATAAAGTCCTCTGTATGGATTGCTCCACAGATCATTGACCAAACTATTGAACGGGGTGACGCTGCTGCTGTAAAATGCGTACATATCTGCAAAAAAAGGATCGGTCATTGATAGTTCATCGCTCGACAGCGCGGTGAGCAGTGTTTGATAGGAATTATTGAAAACAAAACCGCCAGAGCCATTTGACGGATAGCTGTAAATTCCGGCCATAGCCGTCATAGTGGTTGCACTGTCTTCAAATTGCTGTTCTTCAGTGATGGCAGTGGGCGGATTGGAAGGAATTTCAATGAGCTTTTTGCAGGACGTAGCGAATAGGATGATAAGCAGCCAAAAGCTGTATGTATGATATAAATTATTTTTATGTGTATGCGTTCTGTTCATGGCTTAAAAATTGATATTTAATCCAAATACTAAAGTGCGCTGTATCGGGAATGCGGTGTAGTCGCCAAACGACTCGGGGTCGGCAACTTTGGAATTGGTGAATGTCAGCAGGTTTTGAGCGTTCATATATATTTTAAGATCCTTAACGCCTGCGCCGCGCAGCCATTTACCCGGAAGGGAATAGGAAAGAGAAACTGTTTTTAATCTCAGGTAAGTATTATTGGAATAACCGCCCGATGAACTCGCAAAGTTTATCGCCGCAAAGTAAGCATCTGTTTCAGGCAGTGCTATCAGCCGCTGAAGTGTAGTATGATCACCTGGTTTTTTCCAGTAATCAAGCGCTTCAACGGGAATATTAACCATGCCCTCTCCCGGTAAACTGGTGGAATATAAATAATACAGGTAATTAGGAGAAACCTGGTTGGCAAACTGGAAGAACAGGTACAAATCGAACCCGCGATAGGAAAGTGTATTTCCCAATCCACCCATATATTTCACTTCGCGGTTGCCGGTCAGCATCACATCCCCGCCCTGGGAAGCAAGGCCATACGTAGGTGTATTGGTGATTTTTCCATCGGCAGTGTAATACGTCATTAAACCTGTTTCAGGATCCACCCCGGCGTATTTAAAGCCGATGATCGCTGAAGTGGGCTGGCCCACCACATAATTCATACGATAAGGTGAAGATTCAAGATTGGGGAAGTCAATCAGTTTATTCCGGTTAAATGAAATATTGAAATTCGAGGTCCATGTAAAGTCTTTCGACTTTAATGGTGTTGCAGAAATGCCGAACTCCCATCCTTTGTTCTGAATAGTGGCCGGCAGGTTTTGTGACACAGAAGTAAATCCTGCCTGTGCCGGCAGCGGGTATCCACCAAGCTGGTTGCCTTCTCTGTTCAGGTAGAAAGTGGCATTGAACAGCAGCCTGTCTTTAAAAAAGCCAAGATCAAGCGAAGCATTCAATGATTTTTTCAGGGCCCAGCTGTATTGCGGATTATAAAGATTTACCGGCTGGTTGGGCCTTGCTCCCTGGAAGGCAGGCACATAAACCATAGGCTGCCAGAAGGGCTGGTAGCGGTAGGCTGCAATACCATCGGAACCACTGGTTCCATAACTGCCCGACAGCTTTGCATAATTCAGAAAGGGCAGCCCAGATTTAATCGCTTCTTCTTCTGAAAAGATCCATCCCGCTCCGACTGATCCGAAATTTCCAAATTCATTTCCCGGTCCGAAATTGCTCGAGCCATCACGCCTTCCGGTTAAATTGAGAATATATTTCTGGTTATAGATATAACCCAACCTGGCAAACCCGGCAACATATTTATAAATATCGTATTCATCATATCCCTGAATAGTACCGGCGCCATTTATAGAGCCGAGAAAGCGGTCGTTAGCATAATCGGTACCGTTTAAAACAGTAGCTTCTGAAAGATTCTTTTTATAAGAGGCGCCGACAAGTGCTGTGAAAGTATGTTGGCCAAAGCTGTAATTGTAATCCAGTTGCGGCTCGATATTGATGGTCTGAAAAGTTCTTTGTGCAAAGTTCGCATTGGGATTGGCCCACATAGGATTTTGTGAAGCCGCGGGATTTTGCTGTTTTTCCGAGGTGGTGTTACGGTTATATCCCAGGTTGGCTGTGAAGCTGAGGCCCGGTAATATTTTATAAGCAATGCGCAGGCTGTTATTCAGGTTATAATTAAGAAGATCGTTGGAGCGCTTCTGATAACCATAAAACTGATCCATGGAAATATCCACTCCTTTGTAATCCCATATCAAATTTCCTGCGGAGTCGAGCAGGTCGGGAAAATTAGGGGGAAGCGTTATTTTCTGTCCTCCACCGAAGCCGGGAGAATTATTCTGGTTATAACCGAAATCGTTGGTGAAATCAATTGAGAAACGATTGTCTACTGAATTATGATGAATATTCGTATGCAGCGAGAATCGCTGATCAGCATAATTACCGGGATAGTTGAAAGTGGACCGGCTATAACCGGCAGACAAAAGATAAGAATTTTGTGCTGATCCGCCCGACAGGCTCGCATGAATATCGGTGCTGTTGGACGTTTTACCATAGATCATGTTATACCAGTCGGTATATTTTGCCGGATCGAAAATAGTCAGGTCGGGAGCATAGCCGGGACTGGACGGATCGTTATCCGGCTCAATTCCGTCGGCTGCAAATGCATCTTTTCTATATTGCCGGTATTGTTCCGTATTAAGGAGTTTAATTCTGCGCGCGGGAGAATTAAATCCTGTGTTGGCCCTGAGATTAAAAACGTTTTTGCCGGGCTTGGCCTTTTTGGTAGTAATAAGTATCACTCCATTCGATCCCTGTGTGCCATAAATAGACGTGGCGTCGGCATCCTTCAAAATACTGACGCTTTCAATATCAGCAGGGTTAATATTATTGAGCGCACTGATACCACCGGAAACGCTGATCCCGCCGCTGTACATTTGTGCAATAGCAAGAGAGCTGAGCTGGCTGACATTGTTATTTTGCGCAGCGAATGGCACACCATCGATGATAATTAACGGTTGATCGTAAGGTTTCTGAGCATCGGGATTGCTCAGCAGGGTATTCTGTCCCCTCACCTGCACCAGCACCTGCGATCCCGGTACGCCATTCGTTGCATTAATAGCAAGGCCCGGCGCCTGTCCCTGCAATGCCAGCATGATATTGGTAACCGGTTGTTTTTCGATCGTTTCCGCATTCACCGTCGATATTGAACCGACGCTGAATCTCCGGGAGGTAATACCATACGCCTGCACCACTATTTCATCGAGCGGGCTTTCGCTGCGCTTTAATACAATATTGGCATAGCGTTCCGATGACAGCACCACATTTTTCGCCTCGAACCCTGTATAGGTAACGACAAGCGTTGTTGGCCCTCCGCCTTCGGATGAAATAGCAAAACGACCCGACATATCTGTTTTCGCTCCTCTTGTTGTGCCTTTTATCAGCACCGATGCCCCCATCAATGGCGCACCCATGCTGTCCACAACCAGGCCCCTGATAGTATCGGCGGGATTGGCTTCCTGCAGGGGAAAGGATGGCGGCAGGGCTGTTTTTTTCTTTCTGCTGATGAATATAGTGTTGCCCTGTATTTCAAATTCCAGTGGAAGATCTCTGAGCGCCTCCGTAAGCGCTTCACTGACCGGTGCATTCTTAAGAGATACAGTTATATGACTGAGACCATTCAGGTAGTCCCTGTCATAAAAAAATACGTAGCCCGTTTGTTCATGAATTGCCGACAGCAGGGTGGTAAGCTCCGCGTTTTTTGCCGCGTACGTCACTCCCTGTGCAGATGTTCTTGCCGCCACGTGCAACGTGCAGGCAAGGATCAGTATTATCGACAACTTCATTACCAGAATGGTTTTGGTTATGACACTGTGTCTTTTAATGGTGCAACCGCTGCTGCCTGTGGCAGGGGTAGTTAATAGGGGGCCTGTTCCCGAAGGCACACCAATAGCCAATTTGCAAAACGCATGGATTTGCATATCTTCATTTAGTTTTAGGTTAAGTGAAATGTTTACTTCGTTTGACAACACCTTTAACAGAACCGGGTAAGGTCTCCAAATCTTGATCCCGGTTTTTGTCTGTTATATCGATCCGCTGCATTATTATGTTTTAAAACCGATAGTCTGTTGCATATTATTGTTGTTTTGGTTAATGAATAATAACAAGATGATGTTCATCTTCGAGCCGGTAATTAACGCCTTCATGCGCCAGTCCCTTGAGCACCTGGTCAAGCGTAAGTGACCGCTCGATCATGCCGGTGAAATACCGTTTCGGCACCGGATTTTCATAAGTGATCTTAAGATTATACCAACGTGCTATTTCACGCATGACAGATGAAAGGTCGGCATTTGTAAAATCGAACATGCCATTCTTCCAGGCAATAGCCTGTGCTGTATTTCCTTTAGATACAGTTACGTGACCGCTGAGATCCACAGCAGCTTTTTCACCCGGTTGCAACAGGTAACCACTCACTTTAACTGCTCCTTCGAGAAGGGTAGTGACCTGAGCCGGCTCATCACTGTATGCATTGATATTAAATCTTGTTCCCAGGTCTTCCACGAACCGGTCGCCGGTTTTTACCCTGAACGGCTGAGAAGGGTTATGCCTCACTTCAAAATAGGCTTCCCCTTTCAGTTCAACAATACGCGCGCTTCCCGAAAAACGGGTCGGGTAAGTAAGCGTACTTGAAGTATTCAGCCAGACCCGTGTGCCATCTTCCAGCGCAAGCTGATATTGCCCGCCGGGGGGAGTGGTCAATGTGTGATAAACCGGATTGCCTTTATTGTTATCCGGTTTGCCGGCCGTTAAATTATACGACAGCACGCTGTTTTCGGAATTACTGGCTATCGTATTGTCTTCCTGCAGCAGTTTTCCGGTATGAGTATTGTCAAGTTCCAGCGTCTGCCCATTGGATGAGACCAGGATCGCTTTATTATAATTTGGAACGCTGTTTGTTTTTACCAGAGCGCTCAGCGGCTGGCCGGAAGGCTGTCGATATATATATAAATAGCCTGCACCGGCAATAGCTATAATTATAGCAGCGGCGGCGATGCGCATCCCCCACAGTCTGAATTGTTTTCCGCGTGATGGCAATAATGGAATCTCCTGGCTGATCTTTGCGGCTGTTATAATATTTTGGTAGGTAAAATCCCAATCAGTCTTTGGAAGGTCGCCGGGGATCCGGATCGATTCGAGGTGTTCCGACGCAAGTTCTGAAAGAAGGTCGTGATACTCAGGATCTTTCACACATCCGAGAAACTCCTTCAGCTCACCCGAAGTACATCTTTTATTAATGTATTGATGATAAAGATAATTGAACCGCAAAGCAGCGTTCGCTGTCATATCTGATAATTAGTGTATGAAGTATGGATCCCTGTAAGTAGACCGCAAGAAGAAAAGTAAGTACCGGTAAAAAATGATTTTTTCTGTAAAAAATCAGGAAGCGGGAAATAAAACCGCAGGCGCCCATAAAAGAACAGGCAGCAGGTGAGCATTGGCAGACAAAGCCTGCCGGAGATAATTCAGTATCTCCGTCATATTGTTTTTTACCGTTTGTACGGAAATATTGAGGCGGGCGGCAATTTGCTGATGACTGAATCCGTGGCGGCGGCTTAGTTTAAATATTTCCTGTTTCTGTGGCGGAAGTTTTTTTATCGCCTCGTTGATGAAATGAATGCTTTCCTTTGCTTCGAACCAGTCATGGACCCCATTTTCAAAGGCTGATATATTTATCCATAGCTGCTGTGAGAGCTGTTTATTTTTTGCAATGCTCATCAACACGTCGATAGTGCGATTACGCGCCATCGTATAAATATAGCTCCTGGGAGATCCGACATCGTTAAGGCGATCCCGTGAACGCCATATTCTTAAAAAGACATCCTATTCTTAAAAAGACATCCTGAACAATTTCCTCTGCCTCTACGGCCGAGTGACATAATTGCCAGGCAAAGGCGAACAGGCGTTCACGGTATAAAATAAAAAGCTTATTGAAAGCTGCTTCATCACCGAGCCCGATCTTACTGAAAAGCTCGCGTTCAATATGGTCATCCTGCGTTTGCAATAATGCTAATTAACTTACAATTGCCCACACTTCCAATTTATTCTGCAAAACTCTCTTCCACCCAGTTGTCCGTTCGGAATGGAGCAACGGGCAAGCCGCCCTTGCTTAACAGATTAGATATGCCCGCATTAGTGAAAGAAAAACGGACAGCAACAGGCCGGGTCACCGATTTATTCCAAACTACAATTTTGCCTTTATCCAGTTTCACTTCGGCAGGCAGAAAATTCCTGTCAATGCCGGCGATAAAAAATTCTGTCGGCTTCTTTCCATCTTTGGTGATAAATCCATCTTCAGCGTTGCTGAAATAAAGGGTTGCCTTATCGTTCGCGATCTCCATTTTCTGGAAGAAAGGGCTCTGATAGGCCATGTCTGTATTTTTATGATACGTTTCCGCCAGCGCCATATTGGCCAGCCGGTCGGCCACGCCGATCTTATCTTTCGGATGAATATTATTGACGTCATCAACAAGATCAGAGATCACCACCATGCCTGTATTGGGACAACTAAGCGCCATAGTCTGCTGTTCCCTTAACATGGCGCCTGAATTTTTCGGCCCATACTGAAAAGGAGCGATCTGCACATAGTAAAAAGGGAAATCTTTGTTCCATGCATTTCGCCATGCGCCGATCATTTCGGTCATCAGCTTACTGTATGTCTGAAAATAACCGACATTGCTTTCACCCTGGTACCAGATGGCGCCCGCGATAGCTAAGTTGGTGAGGGGATAGATCATGGTGTTATAGGTTGCGCCGGACTTTATCGGCCACCAGGGAGTTTTTGTCAGCTTATCGGCATTCGTTTTAAGGTGCAGGTTGGATTCCACCACTTCATTTGGCGTCCATACTTCTGCAGGTGTGCCGCCCCAGCTAGCATTGATAATACCTACCGGAATGCCAAGTGACTGCTGTAATTTCTTAGCGAAAAAATAGCCAACGGAGCTGAAGCCCTTCACGACTTCCGGTGAGCTGACCTTCCAGCTCCCGTACACATCGTCCTGCGGATAAGCAGAAGCGATTTTCGGGATCTGCATCAGCCTGAGATTGGCGTTATTGCTGTTAGGCATTTCATCAATGATCTGCTGATGATGCTGCACGCTGCACCATTCCATGTTCGACTGACCCGAACAAACCCATACTTCACCAATCATCACATTTTCCAGTACCAGCGTATTGGCTGATCCCTTTATAGTGATCGTATAAGGGCCGCCCGCCACAGGAGTTTTGATTTTCACTTTCCATCGGGCATATTCGTCGGTTGTGGCCGAATCAACACCATCCCTCCAGGATGCAGTGATATAAACCTTTTCGGCAGGATCGGCCCATCCCCAGAGATTTACCTCCGACCGCTGCTGCAATACCATATTACTTCCTAACAAAGATGGCAGCCTGACCGTTGCCTGCAGGTTAAATGCGGTCAGTAAAAGGGTTAACGCGACAATGCCGTTTTTAAGCACGCTACGCCGCTTTCTGATAAAACTGTTTTCCAGTTTGAGAATCTGTCTCATAATTTGCGCTGAATTTTATTTCAGCCTAAATATAGCTTTTTTAGCGTATTTATCCCGCAGCATGGGTTGTGGTAAAGAAGCCGGCCATTGAACGTACCGGCTTCCTGTGCTAACAGGCTGTGAATGCACACAGCGCGACAAGCATGCAATAACTATTTTTCATTTTTTGTATGGTTTATAATAGCATCTATAAAAATTTCAGGTGATATACATTAGTGATCGTATCGATCATTGCCTTCATTCTTTCCAGTGGCGGAGCGCCAGGCGTTGCAACGGATCCGGGGCGTTCCGAAAGAGGCTCACTGAATTCTATAAAATAATTCCATAGCGATCCGGGGGTAATCAGGTTCATAAGGGTTGCCCTTTCCGTAAGTATCTTAAATGAATGCGGAATGTTCCGCGGGGCAAACAATCCCTCTCCCTGCCTGAGTATAGTAGTCTTTCCATCTATGGTCACGCTCACTTCCCCGTCAAGCACATAAAAGGATTCATCCTCACGGGTATGGATATGCGGAGGTGGTTCGGAACCTTTGGATAAAGTAAACTCGAGCAGGGCGAGCTTATTATCTGTTTGTTCCGGCGAGATGATCGTCTGAAAATATCCGCCCTGGTAACTCCTGTACCGGGCTATCGCTAACTGTTCCATTTCCGATTATTGATTTGATTTTTTAAGAATTTAAGTATGATCCGTTCATTGTTGCCAGCGCTGGTAAGCAATTGATAAAATCATTATCCATACATCTTTTCAGTTGGAAATGCAAGATTGACACTATTCATGCGGCCGTTCAAACAGCAGCGATGTATATCCGTTTCCATCGTTGTAAGGAGGTTTTCAATGACGAATGCAGTTGTCAACAGAACATATTCTCCTTGTAAATGATCGGGGCCGGATCGTCACGCTCCGGTATAAATAAATACCTTTATAAAAATCACCTGCATGCTTGTCAAATGGTTGATTAATGCCCTGGTGGCCTTCGCCAACTATTATTCTATCAGAAGGCTATCGAAAACTATTCACATGCAGTAGAGTTAAGATGCGCAGTGATAAAACAAATAATTATAATTTGGCTGTTCGTCCCGAATTAATTAATATAGCGCTATCAACAAAAGGCAAAGTTTGCATATATAATTGTCTACTGGTCAATTAAATCTGGAAAAAACATGGCTATTGCGTGTAGCCGACGGTGATCAGAAAGCCTTCAGTGATTTATATCACCTGTATAGCGGGAGGGTTTTTTCCTTCATTCAGCTTTACCTCAAGGACGAAATGATTGCTGAAGATTTAGTTCAAACTATTTTTATCCGGTGCTGGGAACGGCGAAAGGAGCTGGCTTCACTCAATTCTCTGAAGGATTTTCTTTTTATTATTACCCGCAACCAGGTCTTTGATCATTTGCGACGTATAGCCGTACAGGCAAAACGCCTGGAAGACATACGGCTGCAGTCATGGTATCTGGGGCCCGGAGAAAATGCTCCGCTGGAAGAAAAAGATCTGCGTGCGCTGTACATGCGTGCTATCACAGAGTTACCTCCGCAACAGCAGGAAGTTTACAGGAGATATGCAGAACAGGAAGAGAGCCTCGATGATATTGCACGGGAGATGAATATCAGCAGGGCAACTGCTAAAAAGCATCTTGAATTGGCTCGAAAATCAGTGCGAATGTATGTTTCCCGTCATTCCCCTGCTATTCTTGCAGCATTGTTGTTTGTCACTGCCGACCATTCATTCTTTTCCTGATTTTTTTCTATCCGACTACGCCTGCCGGTAAAGTGCTGCGTCTTTACTGCAATATGACTTCGGAGAAATTTAATCTGCTGCTTGAACACTTTAAAGCGGATACCATTACCCAACAGGAATGGGAAGAACTGCGATCTGCACTGCTGAATCCGGAAATGCAAACACTTCTTAATAAGGATATGGCAAACGCATTCGAAGAGGAACATGTTCATCCGGCCTGGACACCTGAAAGGAAACAGTATGTGCTTGATATCATTAACCGCCGTATTACTCCTGTTAAATCTGTATATGCGCAAATAAAGTGGTGGTGGGCTGCTGCTGTGATTCTGTTTGCATCGGGCCTGGGCATTTTCCTCTGGAACTCTTCAAACCACATCACTCACCTTTCTCATTCGGTAATCACAAACAGTAGCCCCATTCTTCCGGGCAGATCCGGGGCTGTTCTGACATTGGCAGACGACTCTAAAGTGTTGCTGGACACTGTTCAGAACGGCATTGTAGCCTTACAGGGAGGAAAAAAAGCCAGGGTTCGAAATGGTGCACTTGTATATGAAGGAACCGGAGACGAGGTGGTTTACAACACTATGTATACCCCTAACGGCCGCCAGTTCCATTTGGTGCTGCCCGATGGAACAGAAGTATGGCTGAACAATGCCAGCTCTATCCGTTTTCCCACCCAGTTCACCGGTGACGAACGAAAAGTGGATATCACCGGAGAAGCTTATTTCGAGGTCGCACCCAATCGTCAGAAGCCCTTTAATGTAAATGTGAACAATAAGGCCAGGGTAACAGTGCTGGGCACACGGTTTAACGTGAATGCTTACACGGAAGAAGGGTCGATTAATACCACATTGATAGAAGGAAGTGTAAAAGTAAGCGTCGACCCCTCTGTTGCGGTGACTCCGGCAACACACCCCTACGTTGTGCTGAAGCAGGGACAGCAGGCAAAACTTGCGGCGACCCAACAACATCACTCCATACAGGTAGTTAGCAACGTCGATATAGAAAATGTTATTGCCTGGAAAAATGGGTTCTTCAATTTCAAGGATGTTCCGTTCAAGGAATCTATGCGTCAGATAGCACGCTGGTATAATATAGAAATACTGTATCCCCAGGGAATTCCCGAAAGCATTGAACTGAATGGCGAAATCACTATGGGAGTTACGTTGAATGATCTGCTTGCCGGCTTTAAAGACATTGGTCTGAAATTCAGACTGGAAGGCAGACAATTATCTATTCTGAAATAAAATGAACAAACAGCAACCCAAAAACAACACAGCGTTTGTTACACCGGATCAATAAAAACAAAACTGCCATTGCCTTCGGTCTTCCGAAGTAATATGAAGGAGGGAAACTTTGGCAGGCAAAACCGGAAGCGCTCTCAACACTTCCGGCAGGATGTTTAGTGATTTAATTGAGGATTGTATTGCATTTTAACAACCAAACAATTGCAAAATTATGCGAATAAAGGATTGGATTTGCAAAGTCTTTTTGTTCCTGCACCAGCGCTACATGCGGTCGGACAGACAATTGGATAAAAGAGGATCGGGCGCCGCAGCCTGGAAAAATGTTTTCCTGACTATGAAATTAAATGCATTTCTGTTTATGATAGCTATTTTTTCCGCTCAGGCAAAAGGAATGGCGCAAACTGTAACGATCTCAGGTAAAAATCTTACGTTAGAGAAGATATTTTCTGCGATAAAAAAACAAACCGGTTATGTTGTTTTTAATAATAAGCGTGATATTGCAGAAGTAAAACCCGTTACTCTTTCGGTATCTGATATACCGTTGAAAGACATGCTGGATATCGTTTTCAAAGACCAGCCGTTAAAATATTCCATCAGGGACAAAACTATCTTCTTATCCCGTAAAACCACGGGGCAGTCGGGAAATTCAGCACCGGAAATTCAGCCATTAACGATTTCTCAACCACACGTAAAGATCAAAGTTGTCGACCTTGCCGGAGAACCGCTGGTTGGCGCTACGGTAAGTATCCGGAAAAAGAAAGTGTCAAATGTTACTGATCGGAACGGTTTCATTACAATGGACCTTGAAGTGGGCGACATTTTGGATATTTCTTTTATCGGTTATGAAATGGAAACATTTAAAGTGCCTTCTACGACTGCCGACTTAACGATCGTCTTAAAACCTTCGGATAAAAAGCTCGATGAGATAGTGGTTAATGCTGGTATTCTTACCCGTAAAAAAGAGAGTTTTACCGGGGCAGTATCAAGCTTTAGCGGAACCGAATTACGGAAGATCGGAAATGGGAATGTGCTGCAGAGTTTGAAAACGCTGGACCCTTCTTTTATCATTGTACCTAACGAGCTAAGCGGTTCCAATCCTAATCAATTACCAACTATCCAGCTTAGAGGAACTACATCCATTATTACTTCCAATTCGCTCAAAAATGAGTTTGACATAGATCCTAATCAGCCGCTGTTTATTTTGAATGGTATGGAAAGCAGTCTGCAGCAGATTGTCAACCTCGACATTAACAGGATCGCATCCATCACTATTCTGAAAGATGCAGCATCAACGGCTTTATACGGCTCCAAAGCAGCCAATGGCGTAGTGGTAGTAGAAACAAAACGTCCTCGTCCCGGCGACCTGCGGGTACACTACACGCTGGATATGAGAATGGAGATCCCTGATCTGGGCGATTATAATATGATGAACTCCTCAGAATTGCTGGAGTTTCAAAAGCTGGCAGGTTATTATGCGCCAGGAGAAAGACAAGCTTCTCAACTGCCATTGGATACCCTGTATAACAATCGCCTGAGAGCTGTATTGGGTGGCGTCGATTCTTACTGGCTGAGTGTGCCACTGCGTAATGCGTATACGGCCGGGCATGCCATCAGCATAAATGGTGGCAGCGGGGAGTTTCAATATGATGCGATGGTCACCTATAGAAAAGCACCCGGTGTAATGAAAGGGTCGCAGAAGGAAACATGGGGAGGCTCTATTGACCTGTCGTACAGGAGGAAAAAGGTTAATTTTGTGAACAGAACCTACGTCGAAGGAAATCAGGGACAGGAATCGCCTTACGGAACCTTTGCCGACTACGTAAACGTAGCTCCCTATTACCGGAAATATGACGATAAAGGCCGGTTATTCACAGGCAAATACCTGGAGACGTTTATAGGAAATGACGGTTACTATTCACTATTACAACGCAACA
This sequence comes from Flavitalea sp., assembly GCA_044224935.1. Taxonomy (GTDB): domain Bacteria; phylum Bacteroidota; class Bacteroidia; order Chitinophagales; family Chitinophagaceae; genus Flavitalea. The sequence goes on along the minus strand of JBGAJL010000034.1, from coordinate 22,468 downwards.
CTCCTAACCCGATATACAATGCCATGCTGAATTCAAAAAATGGAAGTTCCGGACTTCGCATACAGAATAATTTATCCTTTATCTGGGACATCAACCACGACTGGCGGTTTACATCCGGCATTTTGATTGCCGGGGGAACGGCTGATAATGCCGTATTCATGCCTGCCGCTCACACTATGTTTGATAACGTCAGCTACGATCAGAAAGGGTCGTATCAATATGGCGGGCAGAAAAGCCTGGAATATCAGGGAAACATTATGCTGACCTATCAGCGGGTGTTTAATGAGAAACATAGCCTTACGGGAAATGTAAGAACAGAAATGGCTCAACAGGCCAGGTCCGCTGTAGGATTCACAGCAGCAGGGTTTCCGGACGGAGTAGAGCCCAATCCGGCTTTTGCAACAGGCTATGCATTGAATTCGAAACCCACTTATGCCGAAATAAAAACCCGGCAGGTGAATGCGTTAAGTAGTGTCAACTATGCCTTTGCCAATAAATATTATGCAGATGCTACTTTAAGAATAGATGGATCAACTGTATTTGGATCGCAAAAGAAATATACTCATTTCTGGGCCCTGGGAATAGGATGGACTATCAACAATGAATCCTTCCTGAAAAATGCAGGCTGGCTCTCCCTGTTAAGATTAAGAGGAAATGCAGGTACTAACGGAAACCAGCAACTGGGTACTTTTGTTTCTTCTTCCGTTTACGATTATACAAACCAGGTTACCGGATTTGGAACAGGACTTTATCTAAACCAGTTGGGCGTACCTGACTTAGCCTGGCAAACTACCCGAAGTTACAGTGCCGGAATAGACCTTGCCGTTGACAGAAACAGATTTATTGCCACTTTAAATGCATTCAATAAAATAACTGATCCACTGATCGTGAATGCTCCGGCTGCCGCTTCGGTTGGTGTAAGTAGTTATGCTTTAAATGCAGGGCAACTAACCGTAAAAGGGTTGGAGGGTATCATTAAATATTCTCCCATCTTCAATTTAAGAGAGAGGCTGCAATGGACGCTTGGTTTAACCGGAAGCATTACCAGGAGCCGGTTTTCTAAATTCTCCTCGATCCTTGAAAAAGAAAACGAACTGGCCCGGAAAGAATTTAATCAGGATACTCCCCTCGAAGATATCGCCGGCTATTTGAGAAGATATCTGGACGGGTACAGTCCTGATGACATGTGGGCAGTGCGCTCATTAGGGATCGATCCCGCAACGGGAAAAGAAATATTGGTAAAGAAAGACGGAACACATACTTTTTATTATAACGCAAATGATGAAACAGTAGTAGGATCTTCTATGCCTAAGGTGCAGGGTATCATCAGCTCTAACCTGACTATTAAAAACTTTTCTTTTTCAGTGAACCTGCGGTACAGTCTCGGACAGTCGAAGTTTAATTATGCAGTATTTAATAAAGTAGAAAATATAACTTCTGATAAATTATCGTTTAATCAGGATAAGAGAGCTCTATATGACAGGTGGAAGCAGCCTGGCGATAAAGCGATGTTCAGTGGAATTAATCTTTCGGATCTGGATTATATGTACAATATGTACGCCCCCCCTTCTTCCAGGTTTATTCAGAAAGAAAATTACCTGTCCGGAGAGTCGATAATGATTGGCTATGAATTATCTGCCGCTAGCCAGCCCTGGCTGCAGAAATTAAGTATAAGGTCGGTGATTCTCAATGCATATGCTAATGAAGTTTTCCGGTTGTCGAATATTACGGCAGAGCGGGGAACTGATTATCCTTTTGCCAAAAACTATTCGCTCAGTTTGAATGTGTTCTTCTAAAATGTCAAAATTTCAGGAAATGAACAGTGTTAAAAAATATTTGCTCGCAGGCGCCTGCATACTTGGACTCTCGTCATGTAATAAATACCTGGATGTGCAACCAACTGATAAATTGCTGGACCGGCAGGTGTTCGACTCAAAATCTTCTATTGAAAAGGCACTAAATGGAATATACATTAATCTGGTCGCAGAGGAATTATACGGTGGAAATCTTACCGCAACCACGGTAGATGTAATGGCGCAATATTATAATCTTCCAGGCAACCATAGGTTTCGATCCGCCTCTAGGTATATATATACAGATGGATCTTATTTTCAGTCAGATATTGGAAATATCTGGGGCGCAGCTTATACGTTGCTATTAAATATCAATCAGTTCACGCAAAGCATGGAAGGTGTTTCGGATGATGTATTGACGCATCAGGAAAAGCAACTGATGCTGGGCGAAGCGTACGGACTCAGGGCTTTTGTAGCCTTTGATCTGCTTCGTTTTTTCGGACCTGTTTATTCGGTAGACTCCACCACTTCATTAATTCCATATCCAACTTTACCCGAAACAAAACAGAGTCCGTTTATTCCGGCAAATGATTTTATTGATAAGGCTTTAAAAGACTGCAAAGAGGCAGAATCCTTATTGCAAAATGACCCTATCATACAATATGGTGTTCAACAATTTGATCAGACAGATCTTTCAGTGAATTTTTTCAGGGCACGGAACCGGCGGATGAATTACTATGCGGTAAAAGCGCTTATGGCAAGGATATACTTATACAGAGGAGACAAAGAAAACGCCTTAAAAAGCGCCCAGAGTATTATCAGCGCTGTTGCGGGCAAATTTACCTGGACGCCGGAAACAGCCACCCGAAGCGGTATTGCCAATCCTGACAGAATATTTTCCGCCGAAGTAATTTTTGGTCCTGAAAACCCGCTGAGAGACCAACTGTTCCAGCATTATTTTGCCGCTTCTAATATTTTGACTTCGTCAATAACGAGTAGCACCACGCTGCTGGCCCCACTTAGCAATCGGCTGGCAGAGATTTACGAAGACCAGGAAAATGATTACCGCTTGAGGAGCTCCTGGGCCATCGACCGGACGTCAAATTACAATTTCAAGGTATTTACCAAATATGCACCACTTACTGCTGACAATGCAGGTGTATATGCGGATTTTCGTAACATCCAGCCATTAATGAGGATAACGGAACTATATTATATTGCTGCGGAATGCACAGCCGATAAACAGCAAGCTGCTTATTATTTGAACGAAGTACGCGCAAACAGAGGGCTGCTAACTCCGTTGACAGCAGCAGATGATATCAGCACAGAAATAACCAAAGAATACCGGAAGGAATTCTGGGGAGAAGGGCAATTGTTTTTTTACTACAAACGAAAAAAATTCGCTGCTATTGATAATGGTTCTGCAAGCAACGGTTCCGTTGCTATGAATCCGGATAAATACGTTGTACCTCTTCCTATAACAGAAACCCAGTATAGATAAATTTTACATCCCATTTTAAAAAAAACATTAACATGAAGTACTTTTTATTTATACTACTATCCGTCCTGTTTTTCTCTGCATGTAAGAAAAACAACCTGATGGTCTACAATACAAAAGGCGATATATATTTTAATAATCTTATAAAATCGCCAGACCACACATCATGGGATCAATATTTCGATACCACCTACTATTCCTTCCTCTTCAACAATCCTGATTGCAGTGGAGGGGCGCGACTACATACTGCCAGACAATACGAAATTATTTATTCCCCGCGGAAGTGTTACCACTACATTCTATGTAAAACTACTAAATTCCGCAGATCTTGCTGATAAGAAGCTCAATATTGTGCTGAAGCTGGAACCTAACGAGTTTTTTGATACCCTGCTGGTCTCCCGGTTAGCAAATGTTCTGGGAGACAGGATGATAAGCACCAGAACCTTTAAGATCACTTTTAGTAATATGGTGAGCATTCCCAACTTCTGGGCAGAATATGAAAACCTTTTTGGGACATTTTCTCAGAGCAAATACTTATTAATGCTGGAAGTTAATTCCTTAGATGTAAACTTTGACCTGAGTTCTTTTACTGAAGACGACTATTGGATATTAGCCAAGCAGACCCAGTTATATCTGGACATGGAGGCTGCCAATGGAAACGTTATCAGGGAGGAAGATGGAAGTATTATGGTGATGGGCCCCGACGTGCAATAACACGATTTCCTTCACAGCTTCTCAATAATTTAAACTGAAATTTTTATGAGACATAAAAGATTTAAATCGTTCTTCTACCTGTTCGGCACAACGTTATTTTTTGTTTCCTGTTTAAAAGATAAGGGCAACTACACTTACCGCAATATAGGCGATCCGGTAGTGGTAAAGGGAATCGATTCTTTATACGTGGTGGACGTTTTAAATGAATCGCTCAAAATAGAACCTGTCATAACAACTCCTGACGGGAAGCCGATAGATACAGCCAATTATACCTATGAATGGAAGATCAATCAGCAAATGGGTTATGACAATGATTATCCCAGCAGAATTCCTTTATCTGTCTCTCCGCGACTGGAGATTGCAAAGGAGGACATGATAAATACTATTTCAACCGCGGATATCCGCAACCGGGTGTTCGCCGCTTTCTCCTTATTTTTCAGGGTAACTGATAAAAAAACAGGGCTTTTTAAAGACACTTATTTCAACGTCATTTTTGGCAGCATAAGCTCTAAGGGCTGGCTATTATTATGCGAACAAAACAATAGCAGTAGCCGCCTGGGAATAGTCTCTTCCCTGTACAATGACAGTCTTGTACCCGATGTTCTGACAGCAACAAAATCAACATTTCCCACTACTGGCAGACCCAGGTTTATTGCGGTTGACTATCAATACAGCTTCACATATCCACTGATGGGTGTGTTCCCGTTTATCGGAACATCCACTAATTTTGCTCTTCTGGGTCCCGACACCCTGGAGTATAAACCGCCCATATACGATCTCGGGAATTTCATAATGGGTTTAACAACGAAATCAGATTTTTCCACTGCCAGATTTTATACCGATGGCTCTACGCATTATCTATACAACGATGGAAGTATTTATGGGCTCCTGGAAGGCTGGATGACTGAATTTACGCCGATCAATTACTTTAATAATTCCATATTTCACTCATCGGAATACATGGCTTTGTATTATTCATCTGGCTTAGGAGGATATGGAGCTATCGTCTTTAATGAGGATACCAAAACTTTCCTGCGAAATGCAAATGTATCCCAGAATTGCCTCGAATTGCCAGAAGGCACCTTATTCGATTTTTCTACCGGCCAGCATCTGAAATATATGCAATATGCCGAAAACTTTAACGGTGGTGAAGTATTCGCTATTCTGCAGCAAGGATCGACCTGCAACCTGGCCCGCTTTTCTCCTGCAGGGATTCAAAGTTATTACAAGCAGATTCTTGCCCCCGATATCGATAAGGCATCTCTGTTTGCCGTGGACGATCTGTTCGGATATATCTTTTACAGTGTGGACGGAAAACTGTATGAATATAATATGATCGACAGAATGGCAAGACTAATACATGACTATGGTGATAATAAAATTACCGTACTGAAAAATTTTACTAACAATACCGACATGTTTAATAAAAAGTTCGGGAATATAGTAGTCGGCACCTATAACAAAGCCGATCCCGGATCGGGCACTTTCGAATTATATACAAATCCTGTCCTAAATGGAGACGTAACCCTTGTGAAAAAAATTACAAACACCGGAAAGATTGTAGACGTGGTCTATAAATAGCAGTAACCCCAGGTTAATTACTTTTCCAGATACAAATAATTACTTTTCAATGAAATCAGTATTATCAAAAAACTCTTTAATTGCTTTGCTTTTTTGCAGTCCACTGGCGGCACAGCAGCAAGTAATCAGGGTTTCTCCCGGCAATTCTGAAACCTCTCAACTTATCATCCATCTTCCTATTGATGGATATTGTTTTATGGCTAACGCCGATACTCTGCAGGCAGATCATCAAACCGGATATTTCTCCATAAATAATAAGGCAGGCAGACCCGGTTTTGCTTCTGTTTCCAATAAAGGTAAAATTACCTACTTTTATATATATCCTGACAAGCTCTACAATTTGTCAATTGAGATAAAATCGGGCTATCTGTTGTTGATTGGCAATAATCCGGAAGCGCAAAATGTGCTTGATTCCATAACATCGCCATCTTCTATTTGGGATCAGATAGCCACTATCCGTTCTGTTACTGAAAATCTAAATGCCCAGGAAGCAGCTATCAAAGAGCTTGTGACTGAGAAAGAAGATGTCGTTCGTGCGCTTTATAAGAGTGGAAAAATACAGGATGGATTTAGGGATGCCCTGCTAACGTGTCTGGACATCTACCAAACACAACTTCTTAGCACCAACTACAGGGCCATGCTGGAAAAAGTTCGGGAAACTAAAAAAAGACAAGAAGAAAAAACTGATTTTTCAGCATCTGTTGAAGAGCGTCAACAAAAGCAACAGCATGCATTAGAGCGCTGGGGAGATCTTTATAGCCAGTTATCGGGAAAGCAGATGTGGGCTAAAACACCCTTGTATTCTTATTTTCTTTATAATTTAGTGGAGTACAATTTTGAAGTTGATACGGCAATATTGGCCAGCGCAAGAAAAGGAGAGGATCCCCGGCTTTATATCTATGATAAGTATCTGACGGGCAGCTTGCTGGAATTGGCCTATGGATGGAAAATATATAACGATGCGGAATTCATCCCTCCATCAGAAAAATACGCTGCCGATTATTCGGCATTCACAAAAAAATTTCCTGGTAGTCAGCTGACTCCCCTACTACGCTATTATTTTAATAAATCGGCCCAATACTTTCAAAATATTGCTGACAATAGAACGCCGCAATTCCTGAATGATTATGAGAAGATCACCTCGTTCGATCTGTTACGGCAAAAACTCAAAGGCAAAATAACCTATATCGATATATGGGCAACCTGGTGTGAATACTGTCTTGAAGAGTTGAAATATGCGCCGAAACTTCACCCCCTACTGGACGGAATGAACATTCAAACACTGTTTCTTTCCCTTGATACGCCCAATGCAAAAGATTATTGGTTAAAAATGCTAAAAGGATTGAATCTGGGGGGATTGAACATGCTGGCCAGTGAAGATCTGAGGCAGGATATGAACAATATTATCCCCGATTTCAACGGAATCCCCCGGTATATCATCATCGGCAAAAATGGTGAAGTGTTAGAGTGGAATGCGGAAAGGCCCAGTAGTGGCGAAGCACTGATTAATCAGCTAAAAAAATATGCAAACGGATAAAATAATATTTAACAAAGTCAGCCTGCATGATCCTGTTATGGTATGCACAGATAATAGCTTATACACTCAACAAAAATAGGGCAATGAATCCATAGAGAGGTTTTACAAAAAAAATAAAGAGGCAGATATGGCTCCTGTAACTTCATCCAAACACCTGGTTCTATACGCCGACGATGACGGAGACGATTTGAAATTCGTGGAAGGCGCCTTTTCGGAAAATACGCTGAATATTGAGCTGGTGACCGTGGAAGACGGTGTTGAAGCACTGAACTACCTGAATAGCCTTGCCGACTACGACCCCAATCCATGCCTGATCATTCTTGATGTAAATATGCCAAGAATGAATGGAAGAGAAGTACTACAGAAGATCCGGCGGATAGCCCGTTTCAAAAATACCCCCATTGTTCTTTTCACCACTTCCTCCACCCAACAGGATAAGAACTTTGCCATTGAAAATGCCGCAGGATTTGTCACCAAACCCTTCAGCACTCTGCATACGAAAGAAATCACCGATCTGTTCATCGAACATTGCGATGAAGAAATCCGTAAAAAGATCACCAGGAAGTTTAAATAAATTCTCTATACTATAAAAAATATCGCACTTCAAATCAAGACAATGCACGGCATCACATATCAGGTAATTGGTTTTGGTTGTTAAAACCATTAAAAGCCCCGAAATGACAAATAAAAAAGGCCGGTCATCAGAGACCAGCCTTTTAATGTTATAATTGATCATTTACTTCCAGGCTATCTTCTGCGCTACATTGTCGCCATACGTGTAATAAATTAAATTCCCATTGGCATCGTACTTATGATTGTAATAGCGCTGGCCCTGTACTATTGTACGATTCACAGAATGTTCAGTTCCACCGCTCCAGTCTATAAAGTCAACTTTCAAGCTAACAGATTTTCTTTCATTCACCTGCATCGGCACCCATTGCATCACTTCCAGCAGGCTGAACCATTGTGAAATCAGATACTGTGTGGGCATGTAACAATAATTTCCCTTTTTGTTCAGATTATACGTGTAAGACACGGATGATTGCGGGAGAGTGCCTATTTCCGGTTTTATAGTAGATACGTTGCCGTTAGCATCATACACAACGTTCCATGTACCAACTGATGTTGAATACTCATCCGGACCATCTGTAAAATGCGACCATATTTTGGTCAATTTTTTACCTGAATAAGTTAAAGTAAGGCGAACAGGATCAAAGCTGTCGTCCTGCCAACTGGGCGGTGGGCCTACATACCTGATCTCCGTGCAATAACCATCGTTATTAAATGTGCACTCGTATTTATTCGCCTGGGGAAATGCAGCTTCATAAGACCGCTTGGCTTTTCTGGTGAAGGTTGCCTTATTTGTGCTGTAGGCGAACTGGTAATCATAATTAATTATGGCCGTTGATCCAAAGTAAGGAGAATTGACATTGCCACGGACATTCATTTGCAATTTGTACACACGTGTATCCGAGTACAGCGTTTTGGTAAACGAAAAAGGCTGCACACTGTTTGCCGGGTAATCTGTGGCAAATGAAACGGAATGAAAGGGCAGCGGAAGCAGCACATCGCTGGAAACGGTTGATGATGCCGGAACGTCCTGCTTATTGGACAAATCTTTCTGGCAGCCTGCTAAAACTAACACAAGGCTTAAAACTGATAATACAAGTTTCATAAACTTCTACGTATTTGTAATTAAGAAAACGGCTCGGGGGAGGTTCTTCGAGGAGAGTAGATAAAGTGCAATGTATACACTTATTTTGTAATGAGAAAAAGACCTTGCCTGTACAATTATCTATTATCTATCAAACTTATGTCGGGCTTCACCCGGCGAAGCCCGCAGCGGAGAAAGAACGTTATCCAATAAAAAGCCCGCCTTCGCAAAAGCTACGGCGGGCAGAGTCGGGGCGGCAAGATTCGAACTTGCGACCTCCTGGTCCCAAACCAGGCGCGATAACCGGGCTACGCTACGCCCCGGATCCTTCAGGCTGCCGCCTAAAAAATCGAGGGTGCAAAAATAGGGGTTCTGACACTACCGGCAAAGCTGATTTCAACTATTTCTTTACGAATTCCACTCTTCTGTTGGCCGCCTTGCCCTCGGGAGTGCTATTATCACCAATCGGCTTCGTCTCACCATATCCTCTCGCCGTCAGCCTGCTCCCGTCAATGCCCATGCTCTCCAACTGCTTTTTCACCGCTTCCGCACGCTCCTGCGACAGCTTCAGGTTCGCCGCATCATCGCCGTCGCTGTCCGTGTACCCGCCGATCTCAAATTTCACTGCCGGGTTATCCTTCAACAGTTTTGCGATCTCATTCAATGTGCCCATGCTCTCTGCCCGGATCACCGATTTGTTTACATCGAAAGTGATCCCATGCGTCACGATCTTTCCCTCCGTGAACTTCTGACCGATAATATTCATACCGCCACCCTCGGCCAGCTTAACATTCGTCACAATCAAAGGCAGCTTTTCATCCCCTATCCCATCTATCTCGAAGCGATTGAACCGCTGATCAATATTTGGATTTACACAAATGCGATACTGATCCACATATGCTTTCATCTGCCCGCTTTTTAAAATGATGGCCGCATGGTGCCAGCGATCAACAAAATCCTTTTTTAAATCATCAGGATACGATTTATTAAAATCTCCGATCGACACTTCGGCGTCGCCAAATGAAACACGCATAGCCTCTTCGGTCCCTTCGCTGTTCTTATAATAAAAATCAGCGCCCGGCGCATAGCCCACACTGCCATCAACCGTTTTAAAAATAAAATCAAACTCAAGCGTGAATTCTGCAGGAAGATAATTTTCAGTTTTCATGCGCGGTTTCACCTCGGCATAATTTCCTTCAGTCAATAACAGCGCAGACCTCCCCTCCACTTTATTTACCACCGCCTGGCCCTTAACCAGCTTCCAGTGAGCCGGAAACTCACCATCCTGGTCATCATTAAAATTATCCTCGAAAAGAATTTTTTCCCCGGGAACAAAATCATAATTCTGGTATACTTTAAAAGAAGGTGGATTATCAGCAGCAGCATTGCCGCCCGATGTATTGTTTGAAGAAACATTGCCGGCAGATTGATTATTATCCCCGGAAGACGAATTCGCATTGGAAGAATTCCCATCATCCTTTTTTGCATCCTCCTTCTGCTCCGATTTTTCTGCTTTGGCTTTTACCTTCTCCTTTATTTTTCCAAGAATTCCCTGTGCATCGATATGCGAAGAAATAATCTGCATGCCAAACAGCATAACCAGGGCGATTACGAATTTCATTTTGAACGGTATTTAGAGTGGAAGAATAATTACCAGTAATTTAAGTGATTTTTTGAAACAGCCGGCCACTCAAATGTATTATTTTACCAACCGTCAGCGACATTCATCCGGACCGGATTGCGTAAATTTACAGACATGAAAAGATCCGGTGCGGCTGATTTGCCATTGCATTATGGTTATGTTCCCCAATGGCTTGCAGAGAGAATGGCCAGGTTAGGATTGGCTATTACAGAAGCAGTTATTACTGATTATGGAAAAGAAGAAATACTGAAGAGGCTGGCCGATCCCTTCTGGTTTCAGAGCCTCGGTGCGGTAATGGGTATGGACTGGCACTCGGCCAATATTAAATCATTTGTGGAAGAGCCGCACACCGGTATCTGCGGAGAAAACCAGGGCGAGATCCTGAATTTAACAGATGTTAATGCCATAAATGCCAGAACAGGCATTACAGCTATTTCACACAACGATCCGGATAAAACAATAAAAGAATTCAATAAATTAATTCTACCTGCTCATCATGAGGTTCGGGCAGAAAACATAAATCTGAAAAGGCTGGGAGCCACCTTGTGGCTGGCGCACGATCAACAGCCTGAGAATTTTGAAGAACTGTTATTGCTGAAAGGCGTTGGAGCCAGGACATTGCAGTCGCTGGCGCTCGTGAGTGAAGTGATACATGGAAGCGCTTCCCGGTTTAAAGATCCTGCCCGGTTCTCCTTTGCGCATGGAGGAAAAGACGGGCACCCTTTTCCGGTTCCGATAAAAGTATACGATGAAACAATCGATATTCTGCAGACCGCTGTACAGAAAGCAAAGATTGGGATCAATGACAAAAACGAGGCCATAAAAAAGCTGCATCAGATCGCCTCGGGAGCGGAAGAGCACTTTACCCCCAATAAAAATTTCGAAAAGTTAATAGAGAAGGAACGCGAAGACGCCTGGAAATATGGCGGCAGAACAGTATTTGGAAAATCCCAAAAAGCCGGCAACCCACAATTAAAATTGTTTTGAAAAGATATTAAAGTTCCACGTGCACGCGCAGAGAGAAAATATTTACCGGCCCGCGATCTTTATTATAGCCGGGATTCATCATAAACTGGTAGTCGGCCGTGATCCACAGATTTTTGAGTGCCGACTTGAAATTATAATATAGCTCAGTGCCGTATTCAGACGCATAATTCAATTTTCCGTCGCCTACTATAAATCCATAACCACCTTTGGCCAGGTAATTTTTATGATCGGAAGACAAGCCGTTCACCAGCAGCGCAACACCCGCATAGTCATCATTTCTTTTCCATTGCTCTCCGTCAAAAGATAATCCCGCCGTTAAGGTTTTATCTATTTCAGTAAAACACCAGGTTTCGTTTTTACCATCATTCCAGCCTGCACGCGCAAAAAAACCAAGAAATTTATTGAATTGCTGATCGTAGTTTACCCCAATGCCCTGCTTGGTGCGACCCACCTGAGCCGTAGCGGAAATATCAGGAGCGCCATTTCCGGCAAGCGCAATTGCTTTATCGTAATTACCCATTGCCGCTTTATTCAAAAAATAAAGCACACGCAGATTGGCCGGCTGCTGATTTATTTTAAATGCCTTACCGGCTTCAAAATTCAATGAATAGCTCTTGCCGATCTTCGTATTCAGCTTCGGACCGTTAGCTATATCCGGAAGAGCTGCAATCGCACCATTTAACGAAAAATCATTTACTTGTAAGGTGGCAGCAAAAACATAAGTGTACCCACGAACATTTGCCGCATAGTCCCACGCGCCATTATTCATCAATGCCCAGTTCATAAACTGGCTGCGCGGAGAATTACTGAATGCATTATTATCGAAAATATCACCGAGTGAAAACTTACCGGCGCGCAACTCCACAAAGTTTACAGGTTGTTTACCGCCCAGTTCGTTGGCATCTTCCTGCACATCCTGAAATTTATCGCCGATCGTCAGCTGCTGCTGCAGATAACATCTTCCCAGGTACAGGGTCGGAGCAGGATCGCCCACACGAAAGGTTTCGCCGTTTGATGATCCTCCCATACCCATGGCGCCGCTCAATCCGCTGCCACCGGCCAGCTCGGGGTTCACATACACATAAGCGCCCTTCCAGAGCCTGAGTCCCGCAAACAATGTTGCCGTAAGCGAATTCTGCTTTTCTTCTTTGGCACTAAGGCTGTTCGCCCCGCTATAGGGCGAATGAAACGCTGGCTTATATTGATAGATGTAGGTGGTTTGAAAATGAAGATTCCAGGGCTTGTTAGCGTTGTTCTGGGCGATGACGTTCGTGGATACGAGGAAGATAAAAAACAGGACCACGCCTTTCATTTAAATAAAATTTGAGGCGAAAGTAAAAGAATTTGATCTTACCTGACCAGGAAAGGTTTCTGCGCAAACGCCGCAAATTCTTCGCAGACCGACATCAGCTCTTTCTGGCCAAAAGGCTTGGTGATGAATGCTTCGGCGCCAAGTGAGTTTACGAGGGCTGCGTCGCGGGCAGAAGTGGAAGTACTGAAGAGAAACACGGGTATGTTCCTGAAATGCGTATCTTCTTTCAACGCGCGAAGCGTGCGGATACCATCCCACACTGGCATATTCATGTCAAGAACCACGCAGGACGGTAATTTGTCCCCAGGGTTAATGGCGCCCATAAACTGGATTAGCTCCAAACCATTTTCTGTAGTAAGAACAGGAACAGAAGGATCGACACGGCGCATCATCTCTACCAGGATTGCGCGGTCATCTTCATCGTCATCTGCATATAGCAAATAATTTTCAGTAGGAACTGAAATGTTATCGATCATAAGAAGTGCAAAATTCGGCTAAATAAATGAAATTTAGTGCCGGAAAATCAATATTATGTTTTAGTTAGGAGAGGCGCTCAGGATACTGATCATTCCATTTTACGAGCGCCGATCGCATACAGGATGCCACCCAGAAGATGTTTTAAATACAGGGGATCCGAATAAGATTCATCCGTATGCCCAAGCTCCGTATAAAAAGACCTTCCGCCATCAAAATCGTGATACCAGCTCATGGGATGGGGATCGCCCATTTTACCATTCCCGGGATCATACGAATGCTCATCGATTACCAGCAATACATGCGTAGGCTGCGTGGTGAGCCATTTAAAGTTGTACCATTCATCTTTCCTTTTCCACTCGCGCGGAAGGTGTTTTGTAGCAATGCTGACGCTATCTACCACCCTGATCACCGCTTCCTGTTGTGAAGGATGGGAACGAAACCACGCCCCTACGAGGTCGCCATACCAGGGCCAGTCGTATTCCGTATCGGTTGCTGCATGCACGCCTACGAAACCGCCGCCGCCCTTAATATACAATTCAAATGCAGACTGCTGCACATCATTCAGCACATCGCCGGTGGTATTGAGAAATATCACAGCCGAATATTGCCGGAGATTTTTAATCGTAAATTTATTTGCATCCGTCGTAGTATCCACGGCAAAACCATTTTCCTTTCCCAACAACATAATAGCCGGAATGCCGGCGGCAATGGACTCATGATGGTAACCCGCCGTTTTGCTGAAAACAAGAACCTTATATTTTTTTGCTGAAACATTCGTGCTTACCAGGAGCAGAAGGACAATTGCAGAGAAGATTGATTTCATTTGGCTGCTTTTAATGAACAAATATATGTGTGAATTGTTTTTAATAGTTCAACACCGTACCCCTAAAATTCTTTTCGGGAACAAACCCGATAAAACGTGAGTCCATCGCGTTGCTACGGTTATCGCCCAGTAAAAAATAATACCCGTTGGGAACAGCAACAGGACCGAAATGATCGGCGTTCCACGGCTGCCTGAATATTCTCTCGATATATGCGTCGGCCCTGTCGGCCGGCGCTATATACCGCTGAACGGAAATTCTTTTCTGCTTGAGCAACCTGTCGGGATAAGTAATCAGTACCTCCCCGGAATCTATTGCTGTGATGTCCAGGCTGCCCGGGCTCAGGCCGGCAGTGTCCTTCGTTTGCACCACATAGCTATGGCTGAGAGAAAACAGCGTATCTGCAAGCTTGTTATTTACATACAGGTCCCCATTTCGTATTTCCACCGAATCGCCACCGATACCGCACAACCGAAACACCCAAACCGCGGCGGCGCCAACCTGAAAATCATTTTTAAAGACGACAAAATCAAAGCGCTTCGGCGATTTTAAAGTCGAAGTAAACACAATATTTTTCGATGCTATAGTGGGCGCATTGGCTTCCGAACTGAAACTGAATGCCTGAAAAATATAAGTAAGATGCAGTGATATCGCCATAATCACCGCAACAAGGACCACCGCGATATAAAGCAGCGGCGATCTCCAGAATGAATTGCTTCGGGCCATAAATACAAACACAACGCAAAAATCACACCCCGGGCGATCGGGCTGACAGGCTTCTTTTTTGGGCGCTGCCCTATAAATATCGGTTATTATTTCTAAAGTCCGCGATTGTAATCAGCATATTATATCAAATAGGTAAACAGTCGCCGGTCAACGGACAGTAAAATGCCGGCACAGTCGCTATGGATTAGCGGATAAACAATGCGGTTACCATTGCAACAGGCAGGATTACAATTTGAATCCTCAAAAAACACATCGGTAATCACGTGCCCGTTGATATTTCCGGGGGAAAATTTCGTAAAACAGATTCTCAAACGGCGCTCCCGTTTTGCAAAAAAATTTCCCGGTGCGGGAACTATTGTAAAGTGTGCCAGACGCTGAAACTCAATACTGATAAGGGTTTTGGCTTCTGGCACATTATTCGTTCTTTCTTCTGCGGTTATTTATAGGATAAACTAGATTTAAAACGCCGGGCCCGATTTCTATCAGGCCTTTTTTTTATTTTAAGCCTGTTCCTTTAAAAAACCTCTACCATCCTGACCCTTCCGGAAGCAAGCCTTGCTCTTCTGCGAAGGCTCCACAGATCATTAACACCGAACGTTTTTGCCCGGTTTCCTGACCAATGGAACGCTGTTGCGACAGTTTCCTTTACTTCAAGCGGATTATTAAAAATAGAACGATCTACCTGCGCACTAACGTGCATTACATCATTTCTCATGACATCTAAAATTTTTCAATAATTAAAAAAAATTGAGCTGCCGAGGGAAATCACTAGAATCGTTAGGAAGAGTGGGTATCCTGTTGGTTTAGGTGTACGTACTGACTAAAAGCTCAAATTGTCGCCGCAAAGTAACGACATTAATTTGATATATGCAAGCCTGTGCAGCTTAAACAGGTCAATTAATTCTTAAAAAAATCATAACAAATCAATCGCTTATCTGAAACAGGCTTCTTATGGAACCGTTGATAATATGATACGGCGAATCACCAGTATTGAAGTAAGCAATATCATGCAAAGAGAATAACAGTTGTTTGTCCGGCATTGGAAGAGCTGTATCAGTAATCCTGTATCTTTGCAATTCAATTTTAATAAACAGATGTAATACCAGCATTTCAACTTTTCAGATAACGCGCTTCCAAAGCGCCATCCCTCACTTCCTGAAAGAAATGTTATATGCTGTTTATTCGGAACATGTCTTACCGGCATCCAGATCAGACTTTATTGTTTAATTCAATTCATTTAACCGTCGATCCGCATCAGAAGATCGGGATGACAGGAAATAATGGCGCCGGCAAATCAACGTTGCTAAAACTAATTTCCGGCCTGCTTCCTTACACGGAAGGCGAAATTATATTTAAAGAAAAACTCTATTACCTGCCCCAGTTGTCAGAAGCTGCCAATGAGCTCAGCGTGGCAGACGTGCTGGGTATCAATAAAAAATTACGCGCCATGCAGGAAATTCTAAATGGCATCGTAACAGACCGGAACATGCAGGAACTTGACAACGACTGGGCAATCGAAGAGCGTGCACACGAAGCGATGAAAGGCTGGAACCTTAATAACATCCGGTTCAACCAGCCGTTAAGCACACTGAGTGGGGGACAGAAAACGAAATTGTTTCTCGCGGGAATACAACTGGCCGACCCTCAATTAATCCTGCTCGATGAACCAGGTAACCACCTCGATATGGAAGGAAAAGAACTGCTGGCCAATTTTATTGTTCGCTCTGCCGCTGCGATAATTCTGGTAAGCCACGACCGCAGCCTGCTCAACCTGGCAGATACGACGATCGAATTAAGAGGAAAGAGCCTGATCAGTTACGGCGGAAATTATGATTTCTATCGCGAACAAAAACAACTGGAACTCGATGCGCTCGAAGACGAGATCCATCACGCCGGAAAATCCCTGCGCAAAGCGAAGGAAAAAGAACGGGAAACAATAGCGCGGCAGCAAAAGCTCGATGCCGGCGGCAAGCAGAAAAAGAAAAAGGAAGGCGTCGCACGAATAATGATGAAAACACTGAAAAACAGTGCAGAGAAAACTACGTCCCGGCTGAAAGAAATACATGAGGGCAAATCACGCGAATTAGAAACCGCACTGCAGCAACTTCGGAACCAGCTGCCCGACTCCGACAAAATGAAACTAAACCTCGACAATTCAAATCTCCATACCGGAAAAATTCTTTTTTCCGCATCGGGCCTGAATCATAGCTATAAGGATAATAAACTATGGACAAATGATATAAGCCTGGAAATTCGCAGTCATGACCGTATTACGCTATCGGGCCCGAATGGATCCGGCAAAACAACTCTCCTCAACATCATCGCAGGGAAATTAAAACCAGCCTCAGGGAATATCTGCTCCGTCATTACCAATACCGTCTTTATGGACCAGGACTATTCTATTATAAACAATAAGTTAACCGTATACGAGCAGGCATCCGCATTCAACCCCGGTGAATTATATGAACACGAAATTAAAATCCGGCTCGCCCGGTTTTTATTTATGAGGGAAGAATGGAATAAAAGCTGCGCCTCACTTAGCGGCGGCGAAAAAATGCGGTTGTTGCTGTGCTGCCTTACGATCGGCAATAAAGCGCCCGACCTCGTCATACTGGACGAACCAACAAATAACCTCGACATGCAAAATATTGCTATTCTTACCGAGGCAATCCGTCAATACAACGGAACATTGCTTGTTGTTTCACACGACAACTATTTCCTTGATCAGATAAATATCACCACTCGCCTGACCCTGAAATAGCTGGAGGCGCCACCAAAAAAGAAGAGTACCTAAACTGAATTTAACAGTATATACTTTAACGTCGTTTCCGGTATATCAGCAGGGTTGCGCCCGCAATTAAAAAGCATGCCGGCAGCACGCCAAAGAAGAATGTTCGTAACAACATCACGCCCTTGTCGTCACTGTCAATCACGTCGGCAGATCGCTTACCTGCGGTATTTACCGGGAACTCACCATTACAAAACCAGCTGAATAATTCTGAAATAAAAGCAAAATTCCTGTTCTCCGGATTTCTTCGCGACAATTCAACCGTGCTGATAAAATCCGCATCTGACGTTACCACAATTTTTTGCTCCTTATTACCAATCTTTCGTGACATCGCTATCGCAAGGGGCATCTTTTCCTTACTCATCAGGAGCGGGGTCACCTTGAATGCCTGCTCCAGATAACTGACCGACGAAACACCGGGCATGGTTACCACGGCACTGTCGGCCTGCAACAACTTATAGCGCCCGGAAAATCCCGCAGCAGCATCAGTAAATAAAGCCTGAACAAGTTCGGGCGAAAAATCTTTCGTCTGCTGGGTCAGTAACGAACTGCCGGTATGAACGCCAATGTATTGAAGCAGCGGGTTAATATATTGTTGTGAAGATGGTTCTGATAATATCAGCATATTACCCCCATCATCGATATATTGTTTCAGTTTTTGCATTTCCTCAGCGGAAAAATTCATTTTGGGGTCCGCAACTACAAGAGCGGCTGTATTATGTGGAATCGAACGGCTGTTTAAATTAACCGTATCTACATCAAATCCCTGGTTGATCAGCGAATAGCGATAACTTAACTCAGTGGCAGCTTTCCTGAGATCAGCGTCGCCGGCTTTATATGCGCTTCTTTCATCGTGACCGGCAAGAAAAGCAATAACCGGGATCTTTTCAGGTTCGAGCAGCCGCTTTATTGCGGCTGTGATCTCCTGTTCGCTGGGATAGATCATCACATCGTCATAGTATCGCAGAAAAGTCTTTCTGTTGCCGTATTCCAGCAGCCGCACAAGCCTGTTCTCTTCGGGTTTCAGGTCTGCCATTTTCCTGATCTGTTCAGGGCCGAGTACCTTATTAAAATCCAGGCTTTGAATGTCTGCGACCTTTTTTGCAATTTCCTCTATAGATGAGCCTTTGTTACTCTTCAGCAGCATTTTATTATCTGCTACGTCGTAATAATATACATACTCCATCCGGAGATCGGGCATAAAGCGCCTGTATTGGTTAAACAGGCGCTCGTCGGAACTCTTTGTTTCAGGCGAAGCCAGGTAAAAATTATCGCCCAGTATATTTACGAATGTGGTAATCTTTAAAGGCTTGTCCATCTGGCGGATATAAGCGATGCTCTTATCGCTCAGCGTACGTGATTTGTTTACCGTCATATCGAGATAAGCCGTCAGCCTGGGACGAGAACTGATATAGCCAATTATGATACAGCCCGCTATCAATACAGTATATCTTGCAAATTTCAACTTCGCAGATTTTGCCTCGCGCCCGGCTTGCAAACGCATACCCGTGATAATTAAAAAGAAGGTAATGATCAGCAAAAAATAAATAACGTCTTCGGAACTGATTAGCCCGTTGATAAACTGTTCTGTGCGGCCATTGATAGAGAGAAAATAAGTTATATGCCGCACCACATCGTTGCCCTGGAACAAGCCACCCACAAAATTCAGTAATCCCAAAACCGCCAGTGTACTGATTGCTGCCACAACCTGGTAAGAGGTCAGCGAAGACATGAATAAGCCTATCGCCGCATACGCACAGATCAGCAAATACAAACCAAATGCTCCCGATATCAACTGGAGGTAATCGATATTAGTAATAAAAAACGAAGCGGAATAGCCAAACAGACCTATAATGCCGATCAGTATCAATCCATACACCATCATTGCGCCATATTTACCCAGCACGATATCGCGCACTTTAACCGGCGATGACAATAGCAATTTAATTGATCCGCTGTGCAGTTCACGGCTGATCAGGCCCATGGTTAAAAGCGGAATATAAAAATAGAGAGTGTTTTTAACGCCGGCATAAAACCCCTGCTTGCTCGCAAATACGATATTAGTGACCTGGTAATAGTGCGCTCCCATCCGCTGCGAGCGGCCCAGCATTAAAATATATTCTGCAAAATCCATCCCTACCTGTATTGGGAATACAATAAGTATCAGCCACGCAACCGGCGAATGAAAGAGGATGCTTAATTCCTGCCGGGCTATTCTGTATATGCTTCTCATGCTATTTCTGACTTGATCTGTTTTTGGATAATTGGGCGAAAATCGCATCGAGCGAGCTCTTTTCGAGCGAGATCTCTTTCAGCCGCCAGTGCTGCTCAACGCTCATGCGAACAATTTTTTCTGTAATCTCAGCAGCATCATTAAAATGCAGCCTGAAAATTTTGTCTTCCATCTTTTCTACTGCTTTAATACCCGGTATATTTTCAAGCACTTCCATTGACGGCGGAGCTTCCAGGTAAGTAACCAGGCTATCCGGAGCAATGTAATTATTGAAAGACTGCATAGTGTCTTTGAAAACAATTTCACCCCCTTCGATCATAATAATATCATGACAGGTGGCCTGCACTTCCGCCAGGATATGCGAAGAAAATATTACGGCGCGCTCTTCCGCAATTTCCTTAATCAATTGTCTCACTTCAAGAATCTGGTTCGGATCGAGGCCATTGGTCGGTTCATCGAGTACTACGAGAAGAGGTTTATGTATAATTGCCTGCGCAATACCCACACGCTGCTTGTAGCCTCCTGACAAATTTCCGATCAGCCTGTTGCTGAAATGGGCAACGCCGCAACGTTCCTTCACTGTCTGTACCGCTGCTTTTATTTGATGCCCGGGCATCAACCGCAGGTGGGCGCAAAACGTAAGATACTCGTCCACTGTCTGTTCAAGATGCAGGGGCGCCTGCTGGGGAAGAAAGCCAATTCTTTTTTTTGCTTCAGCGGGGTTCTGCCGGATGTCGATCCCTTCGATAAAAACTTCGCCTTCCGTCTGGCTCAGCACACCGCAAAGGATATTCATCGTAGTAGATTTACCGGCGCCATTCGAGCCCAACAGACCTACTATTCCTTTCCTGTTAATCTCGAAGCTGATATTTCTTACCGCCCATTGCTGGCTGTACCGGTGTGACAGGTTTTCAATCTTTACAATTGGTTGCTGCATGTGTTCTTTTGTGTATGGCAGTGGCAGGTTGAACGGAATAGTTCCGTTCAACTCACCATTTGCCAGCTAATTATTTACTGAACTAAGGATTCAATTGCCATTCGGGATTGAATGCAGAAGCTGCGGGCCAGATCTGTCTCAGGTAATTGGGACTGTTCGGCTCCAGTGTATAGTCGATGCCTTCAGCAGTATGCGTGATCGTTTTCTGAAAGCGCTGTTCCTTATTCAACCGTTTCAGATCAATATGGCGCAATCCCATAAATGCCAGCTCTCTTCTTCTTTCGTCTAAAACAAAGCGCAATACTTTTTCTGCATCATTGTCAAAATCATCCACGGTATAAGCGACATACGCGTCTGGTGTTATCCTGTTTTCTCTCAGCTTGTTAACCAGTTCGAGTGCTCCCGGGAGGTCATTCAGGCGGGCCTTAGCTTCAGCAGCGGTAAGATACACTTCGGGCAGGCCGACAGCATTGTTGTAATAATCTCCTCTCAGGTATATTTTCACACCATACCTGTCCCAGTAGTTGAAAGGCGGTGCGGGGGGCCAGCCATTTGCATAATACAACACCCACCGCTGGTCATCATTAGTAAACAGTGATGACAATTCGGGAGATGCACAGACATCCATACCTAAACCAAAGGGGCGAAGAAAATGTCTCGCCACTAAAGTTTCGGGATTATGCTGGCCATCCGGAATATTTGTCCAGCCCAAAGGTGCTCCCGGCACATACGGGAACGGACCGGGAATGGTAACCGAATAGTCATTCATATTGAACAATTCACTTTTCAGTTCCAATGTTTTATTGGCATAATTCAGGGCCTGCTCATAATCTCCCATATACAGATAAACACGGCTAAGCAATGCATATCCCGCGGGCTTGCTGGCTCTGAACTTTGTTATTTTAGGTTCCGCCGGCAGGTCTTCAATGGCGGTAGTAAGATCCTCGATAATCTGATCATACACTTCCTTCACCGTGTTTCTTATAAATTTTGCGTTGATATCGGCTACCAGGGCGAGAGGTACACCCGGCTCTGTAGCAGCAGTGGCCGCATCGTAATGCTGGGCATACAGGTTCACGAGCTCTAGGTGTTCAAGCGCGCGGCCGAATAATGCTTCTGCCCGCACGCTTTTCTTATAGGCTTCCGTTTTGCCGGTTGCATCCATGATACTGTTGATGATCACGTTGAAGTTGAATATTCTTTTATATCCTTCGCTCCACATAAAATCATTGGATCGTTCGTCAAACACATTTTTGTTGAAGGTGTAGATACGCCTTCCGTGTGCCTGTTGTTTGCTAAATAAATTTCCAGGCTCACCCTCAGGGAGAAAAGCATCGTCGGTTAACAGATCCTCGAAATAATCGCCATAGTTTACGAGGGTGGCATTATTTAAAATATTCTCGAAATCTTCTACCGTTGTTGGTATGAATTTATCTTTTGGAACGATATCCAGGAATTTATCGCAACCTGTCAATGCGACGACCGCAACTAGTATTATTAATAATTTTGCTCTCATTTTTTTACAATTAGAAGGTTAAATCCAATCCGACCATATATGTACGGGTTACCGGTAACGACCTCTCCGCTCCTATGCTGTTTACACTATATGCTTCGGGATCCAATCCCCTGTCGTTCTTATACCAGGAGAATGGATTGCGTACCTGCATCAGAAGCCGTGCAGAGGAAATTTTTGCAAAGCGGTTTACAATCCGGGCAAAGTCGTAAGAAAGAGATATATCCCTCACTTTGACATAGTCCGCTTTCAAAG